>JAMOTK010000059.1 GCA_027062365.1 Sulfurovum sp. | reverse complement strand
ACCAGTAAGTCTAGGTGACTATGTATGGGAAGACCTAAATGCAAATGGTGTACAAGATGTAGGTGAGCCAGTAATATCAGGAGTAGCTGTTTATCTTCTTGATGATACAGGAGTAAGAACAGGAGTAACAAAAACAACAGATGGAAGTGGTCTTTACCTCTTTGAAAATTTAGTACCAGGTACGTATAGTGTTGAGTTTGATTTAGCAACATTGCCAACAAACTTTGTAGTAACTCTAGCTAACCAAGGTACAGATAATAACGATTCAGATGCAGATACAACAACAGGTAAGACAGCAAGTACAACATTAGCATCAGGAGAGAGTGATATTACACTAGATATGGGTGTGTATCAATATGCGAGTATTGGTGATAGAATTTGGTTGGATAGAAACCTTAATGGGATTCAAGAAGCAGAAGATATTAACTATTCTAGTAATATTACTGTGACATTATATAATAGTAATGGTACGGTTAATAACACGATTAGCACCAATGATGGAAGCTATAATTTCACAGGACTTGTCCCTAATAGCTATTATGTTGGGTTTACACTACCTACAGGATATGTTGTAGGGATTAAAGATGCCAATGGAAATGTAGATGATAGTATTGATTCAGATGTGAATGCTAGTTTACATACAGACTTAATTACGATTACTTCAGGGGTACATGATACCTCATGGGATATGGGTATAGGACTCATTGACTTTAATGTGAGTAAAAAACAAACAGGTGGAGCAAATCCAGTCTTGGCAGTAGGTAATGTGATTGAGTATACGATTGTTGTAACCAATACAGGGACTGTAAAACTTACAGATGTCAATGCTACAGAAAACTATCCAGGTGCAGGTGCAGGTACATTAAGTACCCCAATAGAAAGTAATACAAGCAATGGTATCCTTGATATTGGAGAGATTTGGACGTATACAGCAACGTATACAACCACACAAAATGATGTGGATTTAGGACTAAACTTAGTCAATGTGATTACCATAGATACCAATCAATCTACACCTAAAGATGCAAATGAAAGTACGCCTATAACACAAGCACCAGACTTTAATGTGACTAAAACCCAAACAGGTGGATCAAATCCAGTGGTAGCCGTAGGCAATGATATTAACTATACGATTATCGTCACCAATACGGGAACTGTCTCACTTACTGATATCAATGCTACAGAACACTATCCAGGTGCAGGTGCAGGTACATTAAGTAGCCCAATAGAGAGCAATACTAGCAATAGCATCCTTGAAGTAGGAGAGACTTGGACATATACAGCGACCTATACAGCAACACAACTTGATATAGATAGTGGGTTAGACTTAGTCAATGTGATTAGCATAGATACCAATCAAACCACTTCTAAAGAAGACAATGAAAGTACACCTATCACACAATCACCTGCTATTGTATTGGAAAAAGCCACCAATGGCTTTGATGCTGATGCCGTAGCTGATGCGGTGGTTCTTGCTAATAATGATGCGATAACATGGACGTATGAGATAAACAATACAGGAAATCTTACTTTACATGACCTAAACTTAACAGATGACAAAGAAGGACAAATCACTTGTGCTTCTACTACATTAGCAGTGGGTGCATCGATGCTCTGTACACATGCAGGAACAGCCGTACCTGGAGATTATGAAAATATTGCTACCATTGAAGCCACGATACCAAATGGTGCAAAACTATATGATACCGATCCTAGTCACTATACTGTGCCATTACCTGTTATCACAGCACCTGCTATAGATGTAGAAAAAGCAACCAATGGTGTAGATGCAGATGATGCAGTCAATGCCGTGGTCTTAAACCTTGGGAACGCTGTCATTTGGTCATATCGTGTAAGAAACATAGGAGATGTAAATCTAAGTAACGTGAAAGTAATTGATGATATAGAAGGCAATGTTACCTGTCCTAAGGCTACATTAAATGTAGGTGAATCTATGCTCTGTACAGATAAGAATGGGATAGCTTCCCTAGGTGATTATGAAAATATAGCCACCGTTACAGGCATAGATGTTATCAATCATTCTACTGTAACTGACAATGATCCAAGTCACTATAAAGTAATTCCTATCATCATAGAATCTCCAGCAATAGATGTCGAGAAATCTACCAATGGCGTAGATGCAGATTATCTATCTGATGCAATTATACTAAATAAAGATGATAATATTACATGGACTTACCTCGTAAGCAACACAGGAAATGTAGAATTAAATGTAACCTTAACCGATGATAAGGAAGGACCTGTACCTTGTCCTAAGCCTTCGTTGGTAGTAGGAGAGTCTATGACGTGTACATTAACAGGTATTGCTGTATTGGGTGAATATAAAAATATTGCTACAGTTATTGGTAAACCTCCATCTGGAGCAGATGTCAATGATACTGACCCTAGTCACTATATAGCCTCGGTCGTAAGTCTTGGGTCTTTAGTATGGGATGATCGCAATGGTAATGGACAACAAGAATCGAATGAATCAGGCATCATGGGAGCAACCGTTACACTCCTTGAAGTCAATGGATCAGCAGTGGTAGGTATAGCACCACAAATTACAGATGCCAATGGTACCTACTTCTTTGACAATTTATTGGTAGGTGAGTATAAAGTACAGATTGATATGAGTACCATAGTGGCTACGTATAGTCCTTCTTTGGTACAAGTCATCGATGCCAATACCGATGTAGACAATGACTCAAATATTGCTACATCATCAGGGAGTATTTATACTTCTGGTATCATAAAATTAGATAATAATGCTGAACCAATCAATGAAGATAGTAATGTATCTAACAATGGGGATAACCAAGATAGTGCTGATGATAATAATGGAAATATGAGCGTTGACTTTGGGTTCTTTATCCCAGGTATTTGGACAGGTCATGTCGGTGAAGATACTGATTATGATAATATTGGAGACAGTAACTTTGCTAATGTTACGATAAAACTTTATACCGACCCTAATGGAGATGGAAATAACAGTGATGGTGTGCTTGTAGGTACAACTACCACCAATAGCGATGGAAATTATACATTTAGCAATCTACCAACAGGGGATTATATCGCTGTAGAAATACAACCAACAAACTTTGATAATGTGAGTGAAAATGAAGGTGGAGATGATAATGATAAGCCTGACAACAATATTACAAACTCTATATCAGGTACGATAGATGTAGGGGAAACAGATAGAGGAAATGATTTTGTTGAAGTGGCATCATTCTCCAACGTTTTTGACCCTCCAAGTGCCTTGAAAATTGCCAATGCGGGTGGATGGCCTGAAATTGAGTGGAAAATGGTTTGGATTAATGATGGAAATGTACGAGCGATGAATGTCCATGTAGAAGACCCACTCAGTAGTAATCTTACATTTATAACAGGTTCACTCAGCTGTGAAGCAAGAGGTACTTCTACTACAGATGGCAATGGCACAGGATGTTTCTATGATGATGTACAAAGAAAAGTGATTTGGAATGGTCAGATTGCAGCAGACTTTGGATTGAGTACAGAAGAGACTGCCAACAATGAAGTAGTCATCATCTTCCGTACCACTGTACCAGCAGATATTGAAAGTGTAGAAAATCAAGGTATTGGATATTGGGATGATGATGGTGATGGTATCGTAGATTTAAATGAATCTGTCAATACAGACAACCCAGCGACAGATGTAGGTGGAGATACGACAAGCGTAAATAATCCAAGAGCTACACCGACGCCAACTCCGACACCAACGCCAACGCCGACTCCAACGCCGACGCCGACGCCGACTCCAACCCCTGGACATATAGTATCAGGTGTGGATGGTGTGGCTATTAACCCTCTTTTAGCAGGAGAAAACTTGGTTTCATTTAGCCAACCTGCACATGGTACAGTGACTCTTGATGATAGAGGTACGCCAAATGATACAAGTGATGATATTCTTATCTATGTAGCAGATAAAGGCTATGTAGGAGAAGATTCATTTACCTATACTGTCATAGATAGTAATGGTAATCTAATTACTAGAACAAGTAATATACTTGTACCACAAATTGTGTACGGTACAGGAGTCACTTTAGATGTACTAGCAGAAGGAGAACAACTCATATCATTTACCCAACCTAGCCATGGTGTGGTAACACTTGATAATGGTGGTACAGAGTTTGACCTTAGTGATGATGTACTAAGGTATACAGCAGATAGTGGGTATAGTGGAGAAGATTCATTTACCTATACTATCATAGATATTTCAGGAGATGTTGTTACCAAAACCAAAGTAATCATGGTTGAGGGTACACGTTCGGATAGTGGAGATACTCTAGGAAATTGGAGTCTCTTTATATTGATGTTCCTCACTGGATTAATCGGACTCTACTATGTGAGAAAAGAAGAACTTTATTTAAAAAAATAATTTTGTAAGATAACCACTGCATTGATTGCAGTGGTAGAATAAGTAGCTATACCTTAACTATAAAAAGTAAAAATGAAAATGAAAAAGTAAAAATCTATCACTCCACTCCTACTAAGCTCTCTTCCATATAAATGCCTAATTCTTTTGCTTCTGCTAACATCAAATCATTTACTTTATACTTAGATTCGATAATAACATCTGCTAGTTTACTTTTGATATGAAGTTCCAAAGGTCTTTTCCCTGGATATTTTTCTACCAAACAAAGCAATGCTTCTACTACCTTAGCATCAGGCATAAGATTGAGGGCTAAGATAAGTGGAGGTTGGTCAACTTCAATAATTTCTTTTATCTCTTTTTCTACTTTTATTTTCGTTTTTTTTGCTTCTTTAATATTAGAAATTTTGAGAATATTCATACGTGTAAAGTCACCATCTTTGGTAATCTTTACTTTAAAAGCAATAGGCTTAGTCAAATCAAAATCTTCTTCAAGTTCTTTAAGACGGCTTTCAAAAAGCATTAATTCTATGTTTCCGTGTAAGTCCATGATATTGGCTATACCAAATTTATTGCCTTTTTTAGATATTTTTTCTGTGATATTTTCTATTTTACCTATAAACATTGCTTGTGAGCCATCGGCTAAATCTTCTATTTCAGAACTAAGTGTATACGAAATCTCATCTAAGGTTTCTCGGTATTTATCTAAAGGATGTCCTGATACATAAAAGCCTAAAGACTCTTTTTCCATCTCTAGTATTTCCATAGATTCAAACTCTTCTATAGCAGATATTTCTATGCTAACAGATGTCATCTCTTCATCATCACCCCAAAGAGAATTGACAGCTTGTTTTCTAGCTTCTCCTGCCTTTTTTGCCATATCTACAATCTCTTCTAGCTGAGAGAGCATCGCTTTTCGAGAGTGACCAAAGCTATCAAATGCCCCTGCTTTAATCAGTGTTTCTATCACTCTTTTGTTGACCTTGCTAGAGTCTATACGTGAGACAAAGTCTGACATATCATGAAAAGCAGTCTCTCCTCTAGCTGTAATCATTGACGCAATAGCAATCTCCCCTGCTCCTTTTAATGCACCCATACCAAACATTACCACCTCTTCACCATCTATACTTAGTGCTTCAAACACCAAGCCAGAACGGTTAATATCAGGTGGCAATAGTTTCATACCCATGCGTTTGACCTCATCAACGTAACGCACGACTTTATCGGTATTGTTTTTCTCTAGTGTCAAGATAGCAGCCATAAATTCTGTAGGATAATAGTGCTTCAAATACGAGGTATAAAAAGTAATCATCGCATACGCTGCTGAGTGAGATTTATTAAATCCATACCCTGCAAATTTTAAAATCAAATCAAACAATTCTCCTGATAATCTACCATCAAAGCCATTTTTGATAGCACCTTCTACAAATTCATTTTTGAGCTTGTCCAATAATTCTTGATCTTTTTTACCCATACCACGACGTACTAAATCTGCTCCACCGAGTGAAAATCCACCGATAGTCTGTACAATCTGCATCACTTGCTCTTGGTAAACAATGACCCCATAGGTAGGTTTGAGAATTTCTTCAAGTTCTGGAAACATATAGACGATTTTGGCTCGTCCATGCTTACGCTCGACAAAATCATCTACCATTCCTGATTCCATAGGACCAGGACGATACAGTGCCAACATGGCAATGACATCTTCAAACCCATCAGGCTTTAGCTTCTTAGCTAAGTCTTGCATCCCTGCTGATTCTATCTGAAAAAGTCCTAGGGTATCGCCTTGTCCGATATAATCATAAACTGCTTTATCATCGATATTTTCTTCTACAAAGTTGATACGTTTACCATGACGGCGTTCTACAAGCTGTAAGGCTTCTTCTATCACGGTAAGTGTCTTAAGACCCAAAAAGTCAAACTTAATCAAATCCACATCTTCTACATACTTACCAGAATACTGCGTTGCTAGAGTATCAAGCCCTGTGGGTTTAAAAAGAGGTGTTTTTTGCCATAAAGGCTCATTGGAGATAACCACTCCTGCTGCGTGAGTACCTGCATTTCTGTTAAGCCCTTCTAAGGCTAAAGCGTACTCCCATGTACGTTTGGCTTGGTCATCACGTGCTAATAACTCTGCAATCTTTGGTTCTTTTTCATAAGAGCCTTTGAGGTCAATTCCCAGTTCATCAGGGATAAGTTTTGCCATTGCATCAGCTTTAGAGTATGGCATGTCTAATACTCTTGCTACATCACGTATCACCCCTTTTGCCAAAAGCTTACCAAAAGTGATAATCTGAGCCACATTGTGCCGTCCATATTTATCTACCACATAATCTAAAATCTCTTGCCGTCTCGCTTGACAAAAGTCCATATCAATATCAGGCATACTCACACGCTCAGGATTGAGAAATCTCTCAAAAAGCAATCCATAAGGAAGAGGGTCAATATCCGTAATCCCCAAAGAATACGCCACAAGCGAACCAGCAGCTGATCCACGCCCAGGCCCTACGGGGATTCCCATCTTTTTTGCTTCATCCACAAAATCCCAAACAATGAGCATATACCCAGGAAATTTCATAGAATTGATAATGTCCATTTCTACTTTGAGCCTATCTCTATACTCTGTATGTTTTTCAGCAGGGACAATCTCCAAACGTTTTTCTAGTCCTCTTTTGGATTCCTCTATAAAAAGGACTATATCATTTTCGAGTGAATACTCTACATCAGGAAAAGGCATCACGATGTTGGACTCTCTTGCCCTCTCTCTTGCAAATTTAAAATTGGGAGGGGTTGGGTCTCCTAGTTTTATCTCTACATTACACTTATCGGCTATCTCTTGTGTATTTTCAAGTGCTTCAGGAATATCAGCAAAAAGTACTGCCATCTGCTCTGGAGACTTGACATAAAATTCATGCACGGAGTGACGCAAACGGTTGGGGTCATCATAGAGTTTATTCATTGCAATACACATAAAAGCCTCATGTGCATCGGCATCTTTTTGTACGGTATAATGCGTATCATTTGTAGCAATAATTTTGATACCAGTCTCTTGTGAAAGCTGTATAATTTGTTTGTCTATACGGTATTGGTCTCCTATGCCATGACGCATGAGTTCGAGATAAAAATCATCCCCAAATACTTCTTTATATTTTAAAGCCACACGTTTGGCTTCGTCATAGCCTTTTGCTCCACCTTTTAGATTACGTTCAGAAAGATTTAAATTCCAGTTGATTTCTCCTTGTAAACAAGCAGAAGAACAGATAAGCCCTTCAGAATTTTCTTTGAGTAAATCCCAATTGATACGAGGATAATAATAAAACCCTTTGATATATGCTTGGGAAGAGAGGTACATCAAATTTTTATACCCTGCGTCATTTTTGGCATACAAACAAAGATGAAAACGCTGACGCACAGACTTATCTCCCAACTCTTTTTGATTATGCACGTATGCTTCCATACCAATAATAGGCTTGATACCCTCTTTTCGCATTGTATTATAAAAGTCTATTGTACCAAACATATTCCCATGGTCGGTCATAGCCACAGAGGTCATCCCCTGTGCTTTTATCTTCTTGGCCAACTCTTTTATCTTGTTAGCCCCATCTAAAAGTGAATATTCTGTATGGAGATGTAAGTGTGTAAATTGAGGGGTATATTTTGGTTCTTCTGACATGATGTACCTTTGCGTTAGTAAAAGATAATATAGCCTAAAATTACTTTAAATACGATATGCTATAATAAACAAAAAAACAAGGCACTGCTTATTCATGTCAAAATCACTTTTTGCCCTCTTTGGAAATCCTGTTTCTCACTCTAAGTCTCCTCTTATGCACAATTTAGCCTTTCGTGGATTGGGGATAGATGCTTGTTATACGCGTTATCTTTTAGCCAATGGGGAGAGACTCAAAGAGATGTTTTTTGCTCTTGGGCTAAAAGGTATAAACATTACCGTACCTCATAAAGAGTCTGCTTTTAATGCCTGTGATATACTTGACCCTTTTGCCCAAAAAATTGGGGTGGTCAATACTATTGTAGAGCGTGAGGGGAAACTCTATGGCTACAATACCGATGCCCCAGGGTTTCTTAAAGCCATTTCAGAATTTACAGAAGTCAAAACAGTTCTTTTTTTGGGTGCTGGTGGTACGGCTCAATCGACTTCAAGACTCTTGCGTGATGAGGGCTATGAAGTGACACTACTCAATCGTAGTCAAGCTCGACTAGAGAAGTATAAAGCCGATGGATTTGAGACCTATACCTTTGAAGCATTTCTCTCTACAGACTTCTCCTCAAAAGCGTATGACCTCATCATCAACATGACCTCAGCAGGGTTAGAAGATGAAAACCTCCCTGCTCCTAAAGAGATATTAAATGTTCTTATGCCTCTTAGCAAAGCCTGTGTCGATGTCATCTATGGCAAAGAGACTCCGTTTCTCAAACTTGCCAAAAGCTATAAAAAGCCTACCAAAGATGGCTCTGATATGCTACTGTATCAAGGGATTATTGCCTTTGAACATTTTAGTGAGTATCGCTATACGTTTAATGAGATAAAACCATGGATGCAAAAGGCATTTAGTCTGTCCTAAACGTAACATTTGATTTCAATTAACCTTTAGCTACTATAATTTTAAAAAAGGAGTCTCTCTTATGGTAAATATACTTATGATTGAAGATGACCCAGAATTTGCAGAATTACTCTCAGAGTATTTGGCTCAGTATGATATAAAAGTGACCAATTTTGAAGACCCTTATCTAGGGCTAAGTGCTGGAGTAAAAAAGTATGATTTGCTCATACTAGACCTCACACTTCCTGGTATGGATGGACTTGAAGTCTGTGAAGAAGTGATGCGAAAGTATGATATACCTGTCATTATCTCTTCTGCACGTTCGGATATCAATGATAAGGTAGAGGCATTAGCCATAGGTGCTGATGACTACCTACCTAAACCGTATGACCCCAAAGAGATGTATGCTCGTATCATGTCACTACTTAGACGCTATTCAAAATCTAAAGAGAATAAACTCTCTGCTCCTAAAGGGGATTTTGAACTCAAAGGGGATACCCTTTACTTTTTGGGCAATGCCCTCTCTTTGACTCCTGCTGAGTTTGAAGTACTCAACCTTCTTGTCAAAAATCAAGGCATTACCCAGTCACGTGAACAGATTATCAATACAGCTGGTACCATGAGCATAGACTCACAAGGCAAAAGTTTAGATGTCATTATCTCCAAAATTCGTACCAAGCTAGGGAACAATAAACGTATCCAAGCCGTGCGAGGTGTAGGCTACAAGCTCGTATGATAATTACCTCTTTACGCTCTAAAATTAGGCTTGTATTCTTTCTTACCTTATTACTATTGGTGGCATTGTTTATCTTTTCTATCAAGTATGACCATGCCAAAACAGAAGAGAGAAATATCGCACAAGAACACGCTATTTCTCACTACCTTTACACCTACTATCTCAAACATGGCAAGATAGATAAAGCCTATCTTGATGCCCAAAATGTCTCTCTTATCACAGACAAAGGTATGGTCATACAGATAGAAAGGTTTTTTAAAGACAAAGAGAAAGATGAACTTCAACGCTACGCCGTAGATACCTATCATCTCAAACGTATTATTATCATCAATAATGATAGATTTAAACTGATATTAGAAAACAAAAATAAACCCAAATTCCCTCTAAAGAGTGCTTTGATATTTTCGACTATCTTTTTTCTCATCGTATTGCTATACTTATGGATAATGAAAAGTCTCAAGCCCCTCTCAGAACTCAAAAAAAAGATACAAACATTTTCAGAAGGTAACCTAGAGATAGACTGTAAAAGTGACAAAGAAGATGAGATAGCCGAAGTAGCCAACGAATTTGACCATGCTGTCACCATGATACGAGAGCTACTACAGTCTAGGCAACTGTTCTTACGTACCATCATGCACGAACTCAAAACCCCCATAGCCAAAGGTAGACTAGTAGCAGAGATGCTCCCTAATGAGAAAAATAAAATGCGTATGCATAGTATTTTTGAAAGGCTCAACCTACTCATAGACGAGTTTGCTAAGATAGAAAAAATCACTTCTAAAAACTTTGACCTTTCCTTCAAAACCTACAAAATGACGGACTTATTAGAGACCAGTATAGATATGCTGATGATAGACAATCCTACACGACTTATCAACGTAGAAATAGAAGAAGATTATCTTGTAGAAGTAGATTTTGAACTCTTTACCTTAGTCATCAAAAATTTACTAGATAATGCACTAAAATATAGCATAGACAAGCATATTACCGTCATCATATCAAAAAACAGCATAGAGATAATGAACCTAGGAGAAGCCCTAAAAGAACCTTTACCCCACTATTTTGAGCCTTTTCATACCTCTAAACAAGGGTTAGGATTGGGACTATATATCGTCAAAAGTATCTTAGACTTACACCACATGAAGCTAGACTACCTCTATAAAGAAAAAGCCAATTGGTTTAGAGTGAAGTAGAGAAAAGAATAAATAGATATTATATTCAGCTATATTGTTTAAAAATATTGATATAATTTTGGATATTAAATAATAAGGTATATTCGCAAGATGAAACTATTGATAATATTTACTTGTTTAACTACTCTTATTTTCTCTAATATGAAAATTTATGTTTCTCATACTAGCCCCATCACAACGATTACACTTCAAGAAATAAAAAATCTATATTTTAAAAAGACAACCTTACTCAAAGGTAATAAAGTTGATATATATGATAATAAAAAGTCATATAAACAATTTTATAAAATGGTACTCAAAAAGAAGGCTGGAGCAATACATGCTTATTGGATGAAACAAATATTTTTAGGTAAGAATGTTCCTCCCAAAAAAATAAAATCCTCTAATATAATGGAAATATTAAACAAAGATAATAAAGCTATTGTTTATTCCCAAGAAATATTAGATGCAAAGGTCATATATGTACATCCGTAAAACCCTCTTTTTATTATTTTTAAGTCTACCTCTCATGGCTGAAGATTCTTTTGATACAAAATTTAACTATTTTGGAAATATTGCACTCTCTGGACTTGATACATCAGGATATGATTTAAACCATTTTAATCAAGACAATGTCAACGATGTATTTAGTCTAAGTCCCTACTCCAAAGTAGGGGCACAAATTACGGTTGTCAACGGTGACTTTACCTTTGCAGCACAAGGACTTTTGAGAGAAGTACATGATTCAGTGAAGGCTGACTTTACATGGCTGAATCTCAAATATGACATCAATGACAATTATGCCATACGTTTAGGAAGGATACAAACCAAAGTTTTTCTTTATTCGGAGTCATTAAATTTAGACTATTTACATTTATGGGCGAGAGCCCCTTCTGGAGTCTATACCTTTATGCCAGTAGGTACATTTGATGGATTAGAATTGAGTTACAATAAAGTCATTGGAGACTATAACTTTAATGCATCTCTTGTTCTCTTTGGCTCATATTCTGATACCATATATGCAGATAAAAATAGAGAATCTATGCTTAAAGTTGATGATACAAATTCTCTTTTTATTACTTTAGAAAGTGAAAATATACTCTATAAGGCTTCTTACTCAAGGTCACATACCAATATTGATGATGGTCTCTTACAGAAATCAATTATACAAGGTTTAGAAGTGTATGGCAATAATATGGAGCGATATACCTATGAAGATAGATACAGTGATATTTATTCTTTTGGGTTTCAGTATCGAGGAGAATCACTCATCATTGATGCAGAGATAGCCCATTTTGAAAGTAACAGTTTACTCCCAACTTCTACGGGTGCGTATGCTTTAGTAGGATATAAGATAGATGAATTAACACCTTTTGTAATGTATGGAGAAAATCATAATGATAAAAGTCATTTTGACACAAGTGCTATTAATACACCTGATGCAACAAGTACTCTTTTAAAACGGGGACTTGACGACACCCTGTACTTAACCAACTTTTCTCAAAAAACAGCCTCTATAGGAATGCGTTATGATTTGGCTGTTGGATTAGCATTTAAAGCACAAGTAGACAGAATCACCACCTCTAACTATGGAAACATCAGCCCTTTTGGTGTCAATAGTGCAGGTCTTGAAAGACTAGGCATTCTATCACATGATACAGGGATAGAAGATAAAGCTGTGTATGCTTTTACCTTTAGTTTAAGTTTTGCCTATTAAGCATGTCTATTACACAAAGGCTATTATTATTTATTACTATAAGTATTAGTACTTTTTTGATTATTATCCTAAGTACCTTTTTTTATACCAATCATAATATAGATAATTTTAAAAATATTCAAAAAAAATACTTACCTATTAGTTCTATTAATATTAGAAATCTTTATCTACTAGAAAAGATTAGAGATTTATTTATTGATGCCACAATAACAAGTGAAAAAGACATATTATTATATACTATCACATCCAAAAAAGAAATTATCAATAATTTAAAACGAGCCAAAGAATATGGATTAGATACAAAAAATCTTTTAAAAATATTTAATGAATATTTTGACTTTGCCTATCTCTTTACGTCTAAGGTTATTCAAGATACAGATAATTTAAACTTGGATGAGGCAAAAGTATTACAAAAGTATTCAAATAAAGTGTTTGATTTATTTGAAGGACAAAAAATACACTCAAGTAGGGTCTTAGATAAGTTAATGGTAAAAATAGGCGAGGATAACACTACATACTTTATTTATTCATTAATCATCTCTTTAATAGGATTATTGATATTAATATTTTTTGCTCTGTATCTCTATCGCTCAACCAAATATAGATTTGACAATATTTTACTTTATCTTCAAAACTTAACAGAAGAACAACCAGACTTTTCGCTCAGAATTGCCTCAAGCAAAAATGATGAAATAGGTAAAATAATTTCTTTATTTAATGTCCTTGCAGATAAACTTGAACAAATGCACACTACAAGTTCAGAAGCATTTTTACATGAGATAGAAGAGACACAAAAAGAAGTGGTATTTACCATGGGTGCTATTGGTGAGAGTCGCTCAAAAGAGACAGGAAACCATGTAAAAAGAGTCGCTGAATACAGTAGTCTTCTCGCTTTATATTATGGATTAAGTGAAAAAGATGCCGAGATGTTAAGACAAGCCAGTCCCATGCACGATATAGGAAAAATTGCCATACCTGATGCTATTTTAAACAAAGCAGGACGACTTGATGAGGAAGAGAGAAAGATAATGGATAAACATGTCATTTATGGATATGATATGCTCAAATATTCTACTAGACCACTGCTTAAAACAGCCTCTATCGTAGCACTAGAACACCACGAAAAATGGGATGGCACAGGCTATCCTAATGGACTAAAAGAAGAAGAAATACACATATTTGGTAGGATTACAGCTGTCGCTGATGTCTTTGATGCTTTAGGCTCTGACCGTGTCTATAAAAAAGCATGGAATGATGAAGAAATCTTTGAACTTTTTAGAAACGAAAAAGGCAAACATTTTGACCCTACTTTAATAGATATATTTTTTGATAATTTAGAAAAGTTTCTTGCTATTCGAGATACTTTTAAAGATTAAAAAATAGTTCACAAACAAAGCACCCCTACTCAGCATCTTTAATCGTATCAGAGAGGATAAATGAAAGCTCTAATGCTTGTAATGCGTTGAGTCTTGGGTCGCATTGGGTGTGGTAGCGACTGGCTAGTCCTTCGGCTGTGATGGCACAGGAAGTACTTCCTGTACATTCTGTGACATCATTGCCTGTCATTTCTAAGTGTATTCCTGCTCCGACTGTTCCCATTTGTTTGTGAATAGCAAAGAATTGTTCTACTTCTGAAAGAATATTATCAAAATCACGTGTTTTGAAGCCTGATGAAGACTTCTCTACGTTTCCATGCATTGGGTCACATGACCATACAACATTGCGTCCTGAGTCTTTGACCTTTTGAAGAAGTTTAGGGAAATACTCTTGGATTTTAGATGCACCCATACGCACGATAAGATTCAATCTTCCCTCTTCATTTTCAGGGTTTAGTGCATCAATGAGTTCGATGAGTTCATCCTCCCCCATGCTCGGTCCTACTTTACATCCGATAGGATTGGAGATACCTCTAAAGTATTCGATATGTGCTTCGCTCAAATCTCTTGTTCGATCACCAATCCAAAGCATGTGAGCAGAACAATCATAATAATCACCTGTCTCTGTGTCTCTTCGGGTAAGTGCTTCTTCATAATTGAGCAACAGTGCTTCATGGGAAGTATAGAGTGTCGTTTGGTGAAGCTGTGGCATAATATCAGAAGTCAGCCCACACGCTGCCATAAACTTCATAGAATGGTCTATCTTATCAGAGAGTTCATCATACTTTTTCCCTAGGGGATTGTCTTTGATAAATTCTAAGTTCCATTGATGTACTTTATTTAAATCAGCCAATCCACCACGTGAAAAGGCACGAAGCAAATTGAGTGTAGAAGAAGATTGATTATAGGCTTTTATCATATTTTCTGGATTTGGCATACGTGCTTCTTCTGTAAACTCCATACCATTGATAATATCCCCACGGTAAGAAGGCAATTTTACCCCATTTATCTCTTCAAAATCAGAGCTTCTAGGCTTGGCAAATTGTCCTGCGATTCGCCCTACTTTGACGATAGGCTTACCTGTGGAATACATGAGAACCATATTCATTTGAAGCATGAGCTTAAAAAGGTTCTTGATATTTTTAGCATTAAAATCAGAAAAGCTTTCTGCACAGTCTCCACCTTGGAGTAAAAAGGCTTCACCACGTCCTGCGGCTGCTAATTTTTCTTTGAGTTTTCTTGCTTCTCCTGCAAAAATAAGTGGAGGGTACGTACTCAATGTTGCTTCTACTTCTTTGAGCAAAGTTTGGTCTTGATAAGTGGGTTGTTGCTTAATGGGGAAATTTCTCCAGCTACTTGGTGTCCAAGTCATAGTCTATCCTTAAAGAGGGCATTCTCTTTACATTATATGCCCAAATTTTTGCCGTAATTATAGCTAAAAGTTTATAAGAAAATGATAACGGGTCTATTTTTTTCTTATAAAATCCATCATCTTTCAAAATTCATTTTTTTTGTTCATCTTTTTTCCTTATTATTTTTTTAGCATAACATTAGTTAGTTAAGTTATAGATGTTATAATAAAATTAAAAGAAATATAAAAATGGCAATAAATAAAAATATTTCAGAGATTATAAGTATTCAGAACTCTTGTAGAGATATTATGCAAGAGTTGTATAGTTATGAATCAAGACCAAATGATAGTATTAGAGATAGTTACAGTAGCTCAAAATTAGATGAAGCTATTCATTTTGAGATTATTGAGTATGATGAATTTAATGATGAACTCTCTCTTAATGCTGATACTTTAGAGTATTATGAGGCTAGGCTTGGGCATAATTCACAAACGAACATTGGACTAGTGGGCGATAAGCTAGAAAAACTAAATGAAGAGTTAGGGTTTTATAACCAAAGGCTTAAAAGTGATGAACCAACCCATAAAGAGATAAAATCTATCTATAATCTACTCTCACAACTACCCCCTCTACTAAAACACAACCTTAGAGCCATTGCTCAAAACTCCATCTTTGCTTTTAAGAGTGAAACAAATTTTGAGATAAAAATGCAAAAACTTAAAATCTCAAAAGATGAGATAACAAAACTCATAGATGCCACTTATGCTTGTGATAAGTTTTTAAATCAACAACATAATTTTTTTAGAACTATGGATAACTACAAAATAAACTCTGCTATTTTACGCTTTAAAAGAGAATCTATAGAGCTAGAAAAATCATTTATAAGACTCTTTGATGATATCAAAAACTTTATAAACCAAAGCATAAAAGATGGTGAGTTTATAAAAAAACTACAGAAAATCAAAGCCCTAAAAGATGATAAAAAACTCCTTAACTCAACAAATATTGAAGAGTTGTCACAGAAGCAAAAAGTTGTATCTAAAAGTGTAAAGCCAAAAAAACTACACCCTGATGATCAGATACTTGACTACATAGCAACGCTTAGAAAAATCATAAGTTCAAGAGCCATAGAGTTACAAGATAGTAGAGAAGAGAGTGATTTGAAGTATGATATAAATGAGGTTATTAAAGTTGAGAGAAAGTTATATAATTATCAAAAGTTAAATAGTGCATTTTTAGAGCAAAATGAAGATTTAATGTCATTTCTAGTGAGTAAAAACATAGATGAAAGTAGACTACTAGGTGTCTTTATACGAATGTTGAAAAACTATTCAGATAAGTATGAAGTAGATTCAGATAGTTTTTCAAAATATAACAATAGAGAGTATGTAGAGGTAAAAAAATGCTTATAAATGTAGAAGAGTTAGTGCCACAGCACATAGGGAAGATTTACCAAATCATTCTAAAGGGTGGTTACATCAATGAAAACAGTACTAAAAATGCAAATGCTGAAATTTACGAGGCAATGGTTAGCAAAGAGAGTGAGCTAAGAGCTTACTTTAAGCCACTAGGGTATATTTTGATGAAAAGAGAGGGATACTTTTACTTTGCTAGAGAAGATGCTTCTGATGGTGAGGCAGCACTTGAACTTATCGTTGATTACATAGACATTGCCAATTTTTTTAAAACACTTGATGTAAACTTTTCAGTAGGCTATAGGTTTTCACTAACAGCTATGGAGCAACAACTCAACTCTAGTATAGAGCTTCAAGAGTTATCTTCTAAAATGAAAGGCATAAAAGCCAATGATCATAGAGAGTTCATACAAAAGATAGTAGACAAGTTAAAAAAAGATGGTTTTTTAGAAGAGAGAAGTTCTACAAACGCAGAGTATATAGTTTTAAACTCTTATGACTATATAGAGTATTTTTTAGGGGAGATAGAAGTATATGAGTAGCGATGGATTAAAGAAGATATATCTTATCAAGAGTGCTGGATATGAGTTTAATGAGATAGACTTAAGTAAAAATACTCTGCTTTTAGGAGAGAGTGGTGTTGGTAAAACTACCATCATGAGAGCTGTGCTGTTTTTCTACACTATGGACTACTCGGACAGCATACTAAACCTAACCTCAGACACTAAAAAATCTTTTAATGACTGGTACTTTAGAGAGCATAATTCACACTTAGTGTACGAATATACCAAGGGTAGTAGTAGATTTCTCTTTGTAGTGAGTAAGAGTGGAAAGTTACACTATAGCTTTATAGATATGACTAATGCTTCATTTGATGTAAAAGAGCTTTTTATAGATGAAAATAGACCTGTTAACTTAGAAAAACTCAATGAAAAAGTGCAAAAAGCCAACTTACCAAACTACCATACAAGCATTAAAGAGAGATACATAAATACTTTTCATAAAAAAGATATAAACACTAAAAAAATAAAGCAAGAGAGTAATGTAGACTTTTCTCTTTTTGAGAGTGTGAAATATACAAGAGAGTATGCAAAGACACTCTCAAACATCTTTATGGCTTCAAAGGTAAACTCTACTAGCATTAAAAATAGCATAGTTTCACTTGTAGAGAACGCTGCTGTGAAAATAGACTTAAATGAGATAAAACTAAACCTAGATGAGTATGTAAAACATAAAGATGAAATAGTAAAATTTGAACAAAAAATACCAAATATAGAAGAGTTATCTAAAAAATATCATAAATATCATAGCGATAGAAAACGCTTTAAAGAAAAAGCAAATGAGTTAGAAGCATTACGGAGTCAAGTTAGTCAAAGAATGCAAGAGTTAAAGCTAAAAGTAGAAAAAGTAGAAGAGCAACAGAGTACTCAAACGAGAAGCTATGAGATTGAGAAATCAAAAATAGATGAAAAAATAGATACTAGTTTTAAAGAGGTTACAGAACAAAACAAAGAGTTAAGAGAGTTAGAAGCAAAATCTAAAGCGTATGAGTCTAAAAATATAGAACGCTTAGTAGATGAGTATAAAAAAGATAAAGAGTATAAAAGCCAACTAGAAACAAACCAAGAGAAATACAGAGCTTTAACTTCAAAATTTGAGACTATTAAAGAGAAGTACCAGAAGATACAAGAGCATTTAAAAAAGAGTTCCGATGAACAGATACTAGACTTAAAAAGTAAAAGCGTTGAGTTTAGGGATGAGATGGGGTCAAAAAAGGTAGAACTTTTAGAGTCTAAAGAGAATAAAATAAAACTAGAGACTCAAAAGTATGTAGATGAAGTAATAGAGTTAGAAGTGAATTCTAAAGAGAAAAGTGAAGAGTTTAACAAAATACGAGAAGAACAAGCAGAGATAAAACACTTTATTTTCAACAAAGAGGAAATTTTAAAGTATGAAGAGCAGATAAAAACATATGATAAAGCTCTACTAGATACTCAGAAATCACTCAATGACAATAGCTTTGAGATGCAAAAAGTTACACAACAAATAGACGAAATAGCCAAAAACCTTAAAGACTCTTCCCAAAGATTAGATAGAGAGACAAAAGAAAAAAAAGAAGACCTGTTTAAGCAAAAAAGATTAGTAGAAGAGAAGCTTGATTTTGATAAAGATAATTTATATGGATACATAAACAGAAACTCTATAAAGAGTGCAAAAAAGTTAGTAACGTATCTAAAAGATGAAGTACTATTTTCTACTAAGCCATTTACAGTCAAAGAAGATGAAAACAGTAGTTCAATTTTTGGTTTAAACATAGAGTTTGAAGAGGAGTTTGAGAATTTTTATAAGCTGTCCACCTTACAAAAAGAGTTAAAGCTTATAAAAGATAGTATAAAGCAGTTAAACAAAGATAGCAGTAGAAAAAAGCGTCTTTTAGAGGATGAGGCTACTAAAGCTACACGAGAGAAAGATAGACAAAGAACTATGCTCAACAAAAAAGAAAATGAACTAAAAGATAACAAAAAAAGCTACGAAAACAACCAAGCCTTAGCTAAACTAAACCTACAAAAAGTAAAAGATGATGCTGTAGAATTAAAGAGAGTTAAAAATGAGGAGCTTCAAAAAGCCTATGCTTTATGTAAGATACAGCAAGAGGAGTTAAGCTCTAAAATAGCTCAAATTAAAAAACAAATAGAGCAGATAACTCAAAACATAAGTACAAATATAGCCGTTAATATAGCAAAAATTAATGAAGCGTTAAAAGAGAGTGAGCAGGTTTTAGCTTCTATAATAGAGAGAAAAAAAGATGAGTGTAATGCTAAGATACAGAGTAGCCAAGATGAGCTGAATGAAGCGTTAAAAAATAATGGTGTAGATAAGCAACTTCTTAAGAGTATATCTGATGAGATAAAAAGATTTAAAATCTTATTAGATAGTATAGAAGAGCATAAATATGTTGTTGAAAACTACTTAAAAGAGTACAAAGATAAGATAGAAAATATACCAGTTTTAAAACAAAAACTTCAAAGTGATGAGAAGTATTTGAGTGATTTAAAACAAAAAAAGAGTGAACAGAAAAATGAGTTTAAAGTAAAAAGTTTAGAGTTAGAGAGTAAAAATAAAGTTCTTTTTACTAAACAAAAGGACATAAAAGAGTTTACAAATGCATACTCTGAAAAAATTGAAGGTCAAAAAGTAGAAAAAGCCATAAAGAGTTCTCTAAAGTTAGGTAGCTATGAGTTAGATGAGAGTACAGTTGTAAACTTAGCTGTAGTAGATGGGATTTTAAAACTATTTGATAACATAAAACATATGCAGGACTCCATAGAAAATTTGGTTGTAAAAATAGTTAAAAATATAAAGAGTAGTAATATCTTTAAAATATCTACACCTACTGATAACATTAACGATAAATCTTACTTAAAAACTGCAAAAGAGTTAATAGAGTACATAAAAAATGATAAATTATCACTTCTTAAAGATGCTTCACTAGATAAATTTAAAAGTAACATTGTACTCATAAAAAAAGAGTTAAGTAGTTTTGATGAAGCCTTAGCAGATATTAACAGTGAAGTAAACGCTCTAGGAAACTACATTAGAAAAGCTACGGACTCTTTTAGGGTCATAGATAGCATAGGCATTAAATTTTCTGAAACCAACAACCTCACACTAAACACTTTAAAGGGGCTATCTGAATTTTACGATAAAAATAACGATAAATTTTTAAGTGGACTTTTTGAGTCATTGGGTGATGACAAAACATCAGCAAGATTAAGAACAGAGTTAAGAGAAAAAATAGTTGAATTGGTACAATTACTAAATGTATCTAAAGAGTACTTAGAGCTTGAAGATGGCTTTGTCTTAGAGTTTAAAGTAGTAGAGAGAGGTAATGACTTAAAGTGGAGACAGACACTCAATGACATAGGCTCAAATGGAACTTCAACACTTGTAAAGAGTATCATAAACATCTCTATGCTTAAGATGGTGAGTAAAAATATTGTCAAAGATATCCCAATTGTTAGCCACTGTATTTTAGATGAGATTGGTACTATATCTACTGACTACTTTAGAGAGTTAAAAGATTTTGTAAACCAGAGTGGCTTTGTATTTTTAAATGGTATGCCCACAGAAGATGATATGCTCATGTCTATGTACCCAACTATTTATGTGGGGCAAAACTTTGGTGAGTACTCTAAAATGATACTTGCTAGTAGAGTAAATATATGAAAATAAACAGACAAGACTTTTTAAACCTAAAGAGTCTCATAGAGATAGGAAGCTTAACAGAAGGTAAGTTTAAAAATAAAAAGATAGTAGAGCAACTTAAACTAAATGGTGCAGTAACTAGGAGTCAAAAGGGTAGTAGAAAGTACATAGACTTAGCTAAAGAGGAGAATATATTTCTATTTTTAAAAAACCATAACTACAATATTGACTCCATAGAAAAAATAGATAGCTATATAGAAGACATATTTGATAAAAAATCATCAAGAGACACCATTCAGCAGTATCATAATAACTCAAAAGAGATAACATCAAAAAGCATGCACGGACTCTATATATCATCTTTGCAAAAGCTAGATATAATACTAGATGGCAATACTATTAACATAGTACCAAACGATGGTTTAGGGTACTTCTTTTTTCATACTCAAAAAGTAGAAATATCTGAAGATACAGTCATAGTAGGAGTAGAAAACTATCAAGTTGTTTGGTTTGCTAAAAGGTATGCAAAGTTTTTTGATAAGCCAAATATTTTATTTGTTGTGATTACTCCCTATATGTTAGAGTGGATTTCTGATTTGGAAAATGAATATATCCATTTTGGAGATTATGATTTAGCTGGAGTAAACATCTACTTAAACAAAATTTTACCACGCATTGCATCTAAAAAGCACTCTATGTTTATACCTGACAACATAGAACAACTAATTAAAAAATATGGCAATAGCGAGTTGTATAAAAAGCAAAAGCAGTATGAGAATTTAAATTGTGATGATGTTAATGTAAATAATTTAGTTAATATAATCAGAAAGTTTAAAAAAGGCTTTGAGCAAGAGGGATTGAGTTGGATAGATTCTATAATAACGTGTATTAGTACATCTGAAAATTGATGAAAAACTACGATATTTTAAAGATTTTTAAAGATTTTTAATATTTTGATAATTTTTAGGGTATTTTTAAGAGAAACTATGCTTTTCACATAGTGAATAAGCTGTGAATAACTTATACATACCTGTGAACAAAATATATAAAAAAAAAGATATTCACTACTTTTTCACAACAAATGTGACAAAGTTTGCCCATTGAAATACTGTTTCGACTTGGCTAAATCCTGCGTCTTTGCACATTTGAATATTCTCTTTAATCGTAAAAGGAATAAGCACATTTTCTAGGGCTTCTCTTTTTTGGGCGATTTCGTAGTCGCTGTAGCCTTGGGCTTTTTTGTAGGCATAATAAATATCTATCATCTCTTTATCCAAGACTTTATCCTCAAAAACAACTTTTTCAGAAAAGATGAAAATCCCCTCTTCTTTCATGCCTTCATAGAGCTTTTTGATGAGTTCTAGGCGTTGAATAGGGCGAATGAATTGCAAAGTATAGTTTGCGATAATAACCTCTTCATTTTTATAGTCATAGCCTAACATATCTACGAGTTCAAGTGCGATATTTGCCCCAAAGGCTTGGCATTTTTGTGTGGCTCGGTCTAGCATGGCTTGGGAATTGTCTAAACCTTTTAAGTGCATTTTTACCGACGATTTACTGTCTAATTCAAGTAAGAATTTGGCAGTAGAAACACCTAAATCCAAGACTTTCATGCCCTCTTTTTGTCTTGCCAAAATCAAAGCGATAACTAACTTTTGTACCTCAGCATAAAAAGGCACAGAACGAGAAAGCATATCATCAAATACCGAGGCAACGGCTTCATCAAATTCAAACTTTTTTTCTATCTTTTGGCTAAATACTTTATCTTTTTCCATGAGAGTCTCCTTTATCTAAAACCTCTTTGGCTTGGGCTATGTCTTGGGTGATTTGTGCTTTGAGGATTTCAAGGCTTTCAAACTTTTGATTGGCTCGTAAAAATGCTATAAAAACTAGCTTGATTTTGCCTTTGACTTCGCCTAAGTCTTTGTCTAGTATATGTGTTTCTATGGCATACACTCCATCGGTGGTCACACGGTGTCCTAAAAAGCTTACCGATTCGTATATCAACCCATCAATGACCGTCAAAGTCGCATAAACCCCTGCTAGAGGCAAAATATACTCTTGGACTTCTAAATTGAGCGTAGGCACTAAAGATTTTTTGCCCAAACCTTGCCCTCTTATGATACTTCCTTCAATATGATACTCTCGCCCCAAAAGTGCATTAGCTAGGGTCATATTGCCTGAAGATATATAATTTTTAATCGTTCGTGAGTGTACAGAAATGCCTTTAAGGCTTACTTCGTCAATGACCATCACTTCTTTGTCGCACAAAGAACGCAACATCTCTGCATTTCCTGCTTTGTTTTTGCCAAAGTGAAAATCATAGCCCACGACTATCTTCTCTAGGTAAGGAAAATCTACTTTCAACATCTCTACAAAGGCTTGGGGGTCTAAGGCTTTAATACTCTCAAAATGGTAAAAATAACAAGGTCTATTCGTAAATTTTGAACGCTTAAATCCAGAAGTCAAATAGCCAGAGTTTCGTTCTATAATCACCACAGCTTCTGCTTCCAAAATCAAGCGTTGATGAGCCACATGAATACCATCAAAAGAACCAATGGCAATGGATTTTATTCGGTTTTTATACACCAATTATCTGCCTAGTTTGATAAAATGATAAAGATACTCTTGATTTCCCTCTTTACCTTGTATTTTGGAGAGTGATTGGTACTGTTCATCCCATCCTAAGCCCAAAGTAATCGCTTCAAATTCTTCTTTGCGTCTAGCTATGGCATCTTTGTCCTGTACCACCCCTTTAGAATCACGCTTTACATCTTTGCCTACTTCAAACTGTGGTTTATACAGTATGACTATATTTGTACCCTTTTGACTTAGTCTATCTATCTCATCTATGATTTTTAACACAGAGATAAACGACACATCACAAGAGATGAGCCCAAACATATCCTCACTCTCAAAGGCACGTATATCAGTTTCCTCAAACAAAGAAACCTTAGTATCTTGACGTAAAGAGATATGTAATTGGTCTCTACCTACATCCACACAAGACAAAGAGGCTACCCCTTGGGCTAAGAGTATCTGTGCAAATCCTCCCGTACTAGAGCCTATGTCTAAAGCTTTTGCCTCTTTCATATCGATAGGACATTCATCCAAAAATGCTTCTAGCTTTCGCCCTGCACGGCTCACATAAAATTTTGTGTTTTCTACCTCCACCAAAGCATCTGCATCCACTTTTGTAGAGGCTTTCGCTTTCTTTCCATTGACCAAAACTTGTCCTGATTTTATCGCATCATTCGCACGGTTACGACTCTCAAAGTAACCCTCATCTACTAGGTATTTATCTACTCTCATTTATTTATCTCTTTTATCATTATTTTAACACTCAAGCTTAGTACATATTTCTTGTAGTACAACTTTAAATGTTTTCTCTTTTAGTGTAGCAATCTTACGACTTGTACTTATGAGTTCCGAGTCTATCGCCGTTATCTTTGGGATTATAACCACAGACTCTTTTTTAAGTGAGCCTTGTTCTATATCTTGATTACTTATGACTATACCTTCTCTGTTTAGGTTAGTAGTCAATGGTAGAACAAGAACATCACTCTTATCTATCTGCCTAAACACAAGTACAGGTCGCCCTTTGAACTCTCTAAAATCAGAGTAAGGCATCTCTATAAAATAAATACTTCCTACCATGTAGAGTAGTCCTCATCATCATAGTCATGTTTACTCAACCCTATAGCAATCTTACCAAAGTTATCTAACTCTTCATCTTCCCAGTACGTCCATTGACTACATAATGCATCTTCTTCTATCTGTTTGAGTCGTGTATACTCAGCAGTAGAAAGTACCACAGCCTCTAAACGATTGTTTTTAAGTACCCCTATCTTTTCAAGCGTGTTATTTTTTACATCTTTAAGGAGTGAACTTATCTTTTTTGTAAAGTCAGTAATAGAAAAAAGTTCATTTTCTGTATAGTTTACCATTGTATTCTCCTTTTTATTTACTGGTTAATTTACTTGTGAATAGTATAGTGTTTTAAAGTTAAAGGGATATTAAAATATAATTTGCACGGTGTTTATCTAATTTGCCTTTATTATTTCATGTAAATTTGCAGGAGCAATATATGCTTTGGTTTTACCATCTTTGTAACTAATAAGTATTTTATAGGCTACCAATGCATTTAGATATTTTCTCGCTGTTGTTGGAGAAATATCATAATCTGCTGATATTTCAAGACCTGTAAAGACTCTACCTGGATATTTTATTGCTTTTTTTATCATATCTTTTTGCACAAAATTTAACTGTTCATGTAAAGATGAATCTTTTAAAATATGTGTAATCTCTTCGTATTCTACACTTTTCTTTTGTAGATATGCAAGTAAGTCATCAATAGCTCTTAAGATAATATCTACTTGATAGTATATAAAATAGGTCAAATCATTGTCATCAATCTCACTATACAGATAGGACATACTATATTTCTTTGGTGCTTCTTTTAAAAATTTACTAATAGAAATATATTCAAAATAATCAAATCCATTTTTTAGCATAAACCAATAAAATATTGCTCTAGCCGTTCTACCATTCCCATCAGCAAAGGGGTGTTCATACCCAATCATAAAGTGCAATAGTATTGCTTTTACAATAGGATGTATAAAGATACTACCCTCTTCTCCTGTGTGCTTCTCATTGGCAAAATCACATAATTTACGTAACCTTTTAGGTAAGGCAGACACCAAAGGTGGCTGATGTAAGATATTATCTTCACTATCCATAATAACAATATCATTACTTTTTCTAAGTTCCCCTGCTACATTGTCATTATCATGTGTACCTTTGGTAGCTATTTGATGCAGATTAAGCATCATATCTACAGACAATTCTTCATCTTTACACCCTTGTATCTCTTTCATAAGAAAATAATTATTGACAATCATCTGCTCATCTTGTGTCTTGGGCTTTCGTTCTGATATGAGTATCTCTTTGGCTACTTTTCTCGTGGTAGAAGCTCCCTCTAACTGAGAACTACTGATAGCCTCTTCCATCACCAATGAAGATATAAGATATTGACTTTTAATAGAGTGATGAGGGATAATCCCTTGCCCAGCCAAATTTGAAATTTTAAACAGTTTTGCTTGTAGTGTATCTGGCATACAAAAATAAAAAGAGTTATCATCTTTATCTAGTAATACAATCTTTTTTAATAGTCTATCTCTTACCCATTTAGTAGCATACCAAGCTTTTTTAGCATCATCATTTTCATCTATTCGCCATTTAAGCTGATCCCAATAAAGGTAATTTCCCTTATCATCTACTTCTTTATAGCGTAAAATATACTTTACATCAAATAAACCATTAGAGGGTAATACATCCTTAAATAGAAACGGTGCTTTTTCTATAATATTTTTAGCCATGCAAGTCCTGAAAACCATTTTTTAAAATTTGGTTCATTATATCATATTTTTATAATTTTTACGTTATATCGTGATGTATTAGATAGTTATGATTGGTTTTATACTTATTTTTAAGTACATTTATACTTATATAAACCATTCTGCCCACCCAGTACCAACCAATCTATATTTAAACACAATCATTACTACACCATCCCCCTCATCTCCCCCTCAGTCAACGTCACCACACCCAAGCCCTCAGCCTTAGTCAACTTAGACCCTGCATCTTCTCCATACACGAGATAATCTGTCTTCTTAGACACCGAGCCACTCACCTTAGCACCAAGCTTTTCTAACATCTCTTTTACCACACCACGGCTCACGGACATAGAACCCGTAAGTACCACCGTCTTGTCTTTAAATGGATTCTCTTTAGCTTCTACTTTCTCTTCTACCGTAGGTTCGATTTCATCGAACAGCTTTAAGACAAAATCATGGTTCACTCTCATAAATTCTAGTAGAGAGTTTGCCATCTCTTCGCCTATGCCGTCTATGGCTATGACTTGTTCTATGGTGGCATTGACGATGCCTAGTCCAAATTCTAAGGCTAATGCTTTACTTGCGACTTCGCCTATGTGTTCTATACCCATGGCTGAGATGAGCCTATAAAGTACGATGCCTTTGGTGTCTGCTATGGCTTGAAGCAGATTGTTGATACGTTTTTCTTTGAAGCCTTCCATACCTTCTAGGTCTTCAAATTTTAGATGATACAAGCCTAATATATCTGTTATTTTACTTTCTGTTACCAATATCTCTACTATCTTTGAGCCAAGTCCGTCTATGTTCATACACCCTTTTTTAGCAAAGTGAATGATAGAACCCACTACCCTATCAGGACAATCCATATTTTGACACTTGATGAGAGTTCCTTCATCTAGTACTTCACTCTTGCAAGTAGGACACTCTTTGGGGCGTTCTATGGCTATTTCAGAGCCGTCTCGTCTATCGCTTAAGACTTTGGTAATCTTGGGTATCACGTCACCCGAACGGATGAGTATCACACTATCGCCTATCATTAGCCCTTTTCGTGCTATCTCATCGAAGTTGTGTAGTGTCGCTCGTGCTATCATCGCACCTTCTACCTCTATAGGCTCAACTTCTGCTACAGGGGTAATGACCCCTGTACGTCCTACTTGTAGCGTAATAGCATTGACTTTGGTTACTTTTTCTACAGCAGGGAACTTGTAGGCACACATCCACTTGGGTACTTTGATGGTGTAGCCTAGCTCTTCTTGTAGCACGGTATTGTCTACTTTGATGACCATGCCATCCATCATCACAGGTATTTCATCACGCAAAGAAATAAGCGTATGATAAAAGGATTCTATCTCTTTGATAGTCTTACACGCTTGGGCATAAGGAGGTTTCAAAAACCCCAAAGCATAGATAAATGCCATCTTTTCAGAAAGGGTACGATAGTCCAAACTCTCTTCCCCCAATCCCCACGGATAAAAGACAAGCCTACGCTTTGCTGTGATAGTAGAGTCTAGCTGTCTTAGGCTTCCTGCTGCTGCGTTTCGTGGATTGGCAAAGAGCTGTTTTCCCTCTTTGACTCTGTCTTTATTGATAATCTCAAAATCATCTTTGCGTATGACCACCTCTCCACGTATCTCTATTTGACCTTTGTAAGCAATACTCAAAGGGATAGAACGAATCGTACGCACATTGTCTGTTACTTCCTCTCCCACCACACCATCGCCACGGGTAATCGCACGAATGAACCGACCCCCTTCATAGAGTAGATTCATACTAGCACCATCAAACTTAGGCTCACAAAAGTAGTCACAAACACCTACATTTTTTACCACCCTATCTAGCCACTCTTGCACCTCTTGGGTATCAAAAACATCTTCCATACTCCACATACGTTTGATATGCTTTGCCTTAGAAAACTCATCACGAACCACACCCCCTACACGAGTAGTAGGAGAATCCTCTACCACCTCATCAGGGTGTTCATTTTCATACGCCAACACTTTATGATACCCTATATCATACTCTTCATCTGTGGCAATGGGGTTGTCTTCTACATAATATGCATACGCCCACTTTTGGAGGGTTTTTATCTGCTTTTGGTATTCTTCATGGGTCATGTTGTGTATCCTTATTGAGTCCATATATATAAAGTAATCTTCTTTCTAAAGGTAAAATAGTATTTTATCCCTCCAAAAATTCTTTTACCATCTCTACTACTTTTACTACCCCTATCGTAGCAGGTTCATAGATACGTGTTTTAAAATATTGGTCTATATTGGGGTCTTCATCTAGGTTGTTTAAGATGGAATGTTCTACAAGTTGGGCGATGTAGGCTGTGTCTATAACTTGTCCACTTGTACCCATGACTACCACCATTTCGGCTTCGTTATAGAGTGTCCGTAAGTGGCTATACGCAGGTGCTTGTTCTCCAAACATCACTACATTGTGGCGTACATTTTTGCTTTTACACCTTGGACAAACTTTGCCTTCTTGACTTTCATAGCCTATATCAAAAACAGATTCACACTCTTCACACCGTAAATCTGTGAGTGTACCGTGTAAATGTATCACATCCTCACATCCAGCTTTTTCTAACATATTATCTACATTTTGTGTAAGCATAATGATATTATCAGGGTATGTTTCTTTGAGTTTGGCTAAGGATATATGTGCATGGTTAGGAACTTTACTTTCTAAGTCTGCACGTCTAGCATCATAAAAATCACTTACCTTTTGACGGTCTGCCTTCCATCCTTGAACAGAGCAAACTTCTTCGATACGATACTCCTCCCATAAACCATCACTATCTCGAAACGTCCGTATACCAGACTCAGCACTTATCCCTGCTCCTGAGAGTATATATACCTTTTTTGTTTGCATTTTCTTACCTTAATTTTTACTATAATCTCTTTTATGTTCGGCTATCGTCTCTTCAAGTGTTATTTCTTCCATGTTCACACCATTACGTGCATCTTCAATCACTTGCATAGTGACTTCATTAGGAATTTTCAACTCCATAGGTATACCACGTTCACGTTTAATGCCTTTCATAAACATAGTAATCGCTTGAGACGTACTTAGTCCTATCTCAGATAAAATCTTCTCAACATCTTCTTTTAAACCTGCATCTATTCTTGCTCTTACTGTTGCATCTAGTGCCATATAAAATCCTTTTTTATTCATTGTAGCACAAATGAGCTACCATGTCAATTTATTCCTTTACTTCCCAATATCCTGATTTTAGACTTCCTACTCTTACACTTGCAGTTATCGCAAAATTTGCGACAGTTGCATATTTTTCTAACTCTTTTTCTTTAAAAACATTATTTATATGTTTACCTATGGTTTTTACATCTCTATCAAAAAGTTCTGATAGTTGATTTCTATTTAGCCAAACACTTTCCTTCTCTACTGAAACGTTTAGTTCTAATTCTCCGTTATTATAAACTATGGTTTGATTTTGCATATTTATTTCCCCTCATCCTTTATCATCACTTTCAAATACTTTTATCTCATTGCCTCATACACAGCCAAAGCTTGAATATGCTCTTTGACATCATGACAACGTACGATACTTGCACCATTTTCTACGGCTTTTAAGTGTATGGCTAGTGTTCCTGCTAGACGCTCGTTTATGGGGGTGGGGATGATGTGGTTTATCATTGATTTTCTACTAGCCCCTACCAATATTTTACACGCAAATACTTCAAAATGAGCCATGTTTTTGATGAGTGTGAGGTTATGTTCTAGTGTTTTACCAAATCCTAACCCTACATCTAGGATAATATCTTCTCGTGACATCCCCAAGGCTTCACATTTTGCAATACGCTCTTCAAAAAATGCACTCACTTCAAGCATTATATCTTCATAATAAGGGTCTTTTTGCATGGTTTGTGGTGTGCCTTGCATGTGCATGATGCAGAGTTTGGCTTTATATTTTAGAGCTAAATGGATAATCGCTTCATCACTAGCCCCTGTAATGTCGTTTATCAAAGTAAACCCACTCTTTAGTGCATACTCCACCACACTAGGGGTATAAGAATCTATCGAAAATATCACTTTTTTATCTATCTTATTTTTATCTATCTTAGCAGATGCGATAGCGTCACAAATGGGCTTGATACGGGCGAGTTCTATCTCTGGACTCACCGTTGTAGCATTAGGAGCAGAAGAGACAGCACCTATATCTATGAGGCTTACCCCATCGTCTATCATACTATTGATTTGTGCTATGGCATCTTTTGGGCTAAAACGACTTGCGTCAAAAAAGCTATCTTCATTGGCATTGATAACCCCCATGACTTCTATAGGATGACTCTTTATATCCAAAAAATTTTGTAAAGATTTGGCTACATTTTTGAGTCCAAAAGGTTGTGCCAATTCTTTGCGTGAAAGTATCTCTATATGTTTGCGTGTACCCATGAGTATACAGTCATACAGAGGTTTTTCACACACTATCACACCTGATGGCACAGCTAAATCTGCACCGATACTAAGGGCATCTTGTTTTAGTATATTTACAGCAGGGGTTTTGAGGTCTTTGATATAAAAGTACAAAGATTCCATTTTCTTTGCCATAATCCCCACACCCCCACTCTGCACACCCAATGCCACAAGTGCTTCTTTTTTGTCTGCCATCGTGCCTAGTTTATACATATACATGAAAGAATATCTCCTTAGATTGTTTATCTCTTTTTACGTGCGAGTAACTTTAACAATAACGTATTTAAAATAAACTGTGGAGGAGAACCCATATCTAATGCTGTGTAGCAGTCTCCAAAGAGTGAAAGGGTTTTTTCATCTAGGTCATATCTCATAGAGCTTATAGCATCTTTGGCAATATGTTCGATAATCAAAGACATCTCTTTGCTATTTGTGCGTTTGTGTGTTTGGGTAAAGGCATAGACTGAAGTAAGAGACAGTGAAGCCAGAGACAAGCCCAAGTCATCTTCTTCTTTCTCGCTAGAGAGTATGGTGATAGGCAAACGTGAGCGAATCGTATCTAAGATAGTAGATTTACTTTGTGTGATGAGTATAAAAACTTTGTTTTTAGGTGGCTCTTCTATAATTTTTAGAAGTTTGTTTTGGACGATAGGCGAAAAGACTTTTGCCCCTAAGATAATAACGGTTATCTCTTCACTTGCCATATAGGCTTTGGCTATCACCTGCTTAGCATCTTCTACAGAAAACGCTTTCTCTTCTTCTATAATCTTGACAATGCGTTCTGAACTTTGTAGTGCTTCAAGTGCTTCGATGGTTTGCTCTTGTTGTGAAGTAATAATCACTTGTGAAGTTAATGTCATGCTTCTAAATCTAATTCCCCAAAAAGGACTGCTGAGAGTGTTTTATCAAAAAGGTTATAGAGTTGAAGTAATTTTATATCTAAAAGTGGGTCAGAAGAACGCATCGTAAAAGCATTTTGTACCTCTTGATCCATAATCCATAAAAAGCTATTGTCTGCACGGTAAGATAGTTTGGTAAAAAGATGGTCACTTCTACCGATATACCAAATATAATACCCATTAGGATAAGATATATCAAGCATATCTTCTAAAAGTTGCAAATCAGAAGTAGAGTGCAAAGTATCCAAATTGGGAAACGATTTAGAAAGTTGATAAAACGGTAAAAGTGGTCTATTTTTAGCCAAATCATTGACAGCATTTAAGATATAGTTACTAAACCATTTACGAGGACTATCGGTTAAGATAAGTACCGTCCGTCCTTCAATACTTTGGGCTACAGCATTTCGTACCAAAGGAGCCCACTCATAGCGATACTCTTCCATCCATGAAAATCCTGATTCATCTTCTCGAATAGTGTCAAGTGTCCATTTTAGGAGTTGTTGCATTATTTGTCTAACTCATAGGCTTCGTGTAACGCACGAATCGCTAGTTCGCCATACTTCTCATCGATGACCATAGAGACTTTAATTTCTGAAGTAGAAATCATTTGTATATTGATGTTGGCATCTGCTAGTACAGTAAAGGCTGTCGCTGCTACACCTGAATGTGATTTCATCCCCACACCTACCACCGATACTTTACAAACATGCTCATCAAAATCCATACCCTCAATATCATGGTCAAAGGTTGCCATCAACTCTTTGGCATTTTCATGTTCTGATTGTGGTACAGTAAAGCCCAAATTGGTAGAACCATCTGTACCCATATTTTGGATAATCATATCTACATTGATATTTTCATTTGCTAATTTGGTAAAAATTTCTGCTGCGATACCTGGTCTATCTGATACGCCTCGTAATGTCACTCTTGCTTGGTTTTTGTCCAATACTACACCTGCTACCAATACTTCTTCCATGTTCTCACTCTCCTCTGTTATCAATGTACCTATATCATCCGAAAAACTACTTTTTGCATAGAGTTTTACTTTTAATTTTTTTGCCAATTCTACCGAACGATTTTGTAAAACTTTAGCCCCTAAGCTTGAAAGCTCTAACATCTCATCATAAGAAATCGTCTCTAGTTTTTTGGCATTGGGTTCTATACGTGGGTCGGTGGTATAGATACCATCTACATCTGAATATATCTCACATTGGTCAGCACCCAAAGCCCCAGCCAAAGCCACAGCAGACAAGTCTGAGCCTCCACGCCCTAGCGTAGTCACTGAGCCATCTTTGTTGATACCTTGAAATCCTGCCACCACGACAATATTACCTGCTTCAATCGCACTATTCATAGCCGTAGGGTCAATGGATTCTATCCGTGCATAGGTATGTGCATTATCTGTGACAATCCCTGCTTGTCGTCCAGACATTGCTACAGCATCAAAGCCCTTAGATTGTAAGGCGATAGAAAGCAATGCTGCGGTTACTCGTTCTCCTGAACTCAATAGCATATCCATCTCTTTTTTGGCAGGGGTGCTTGTAAAATGGTCTGCGTAGCCTATGAGTTTATTGGTCTCACCACTCATAGCAGAGACCACTACTACGATATTATCTCCTGCTTCTCTTGCTTTGGCTACACGATTTGCCACATTTTCAATGCGATCTAAATCACCGACACTTGTACCACCATATTTATGTACCACTAACATCTATATCAAACCCTCTTTAATAAAATAATCAATCACTCTACGATAAATTCTACGCTTAAAATATGTTACCTTTTCAAATAATTCATCATATTCTACAAAAGAATACTCTTCAAATTCTGGTATTTCATACGCTTGTAAATCTATCTTAGCACCCTCTTTGAGACGTACTAAAAAATATTTTTGTCTCTGCCCATCATAGTTATATGACTTTTTAGTCCGTGATTTTTCAGGAAAATCATACGAAATCCATTCGGGATACTCTCCCAAAACTTCTACCTTGTCACAACCTATCTCTTCTAACAATTCTCTTTTTAATGCTTCTCTTGGTGTCTCACCTTCATCAATTCCCCCTTGAGGAAATTGCCATACATTACGTATGTCACTGCGATGTGCCACAAAAAATTCACATTTATGAGGGTATTTAGAAGAGAGTATTACAGCTGCTACATTTGGTCTGTAGCGTTTACCCATCTGTGTACTCATTTCATTAAATTTATAATATTTTTCTATCTCCAAGAGTTTTTCTCTTGAATTTCTGCTATTATTTTATCTAAAAAACGGTTATATCCATTTGAAAGTATCTAAATTTGTTACTCTATATCCATATCCCTTACTGTGATTCCAAGTGTCACTACTGCTCTTTTAATACCTATGTAGATAAGTTTGATACACGTGAGTCGTATATGAAAGCACTCTATACACAACTCTGCTTTGAACTAAAACGTTTTGCTGTAGCAAAGCACAGTATAGAAACCGTTTTTATAGGAGGAGGCACACCCTCTACCGTCAATCCCCTACTCTATCAGCCTATCTTTACCCTACTCAAACCCTATTTACAAGAGTTTGCAGAGATTACCAGTGAAGCCAATCCCAACTCTGCGACCAAAATATGGCTCAAAGGCATGAAAGAGTTAGGGGTCAATCGTATAAGTTTTGGTGTACAAAGCTTTGACAGTGACAAACTCAAAGCCCTCAACAGAGCACACACCCCCCAACAAGCCAAAGAAGCGATAGAGTATGCCCATGAGTTAGGATTTGCCCATATTTCTTTAGATTTAATCTATAACTATCAAGGCGATACCAAAGCCCTACTTTTAGCAGATATACAGTCTGCCTTTACTTTACCTATAGACCATATCTCTGCGTATGAACTCACGATTGAAGAGGGTACAGTATTTTCAAGTACACCAGAAGTACAGCAAGAAGATGAAAATCTAGCATTTTTTGTGACCCAAGAGATAGAAAAAAGAGGGTTTAAAGCCTACGAGATTTCCAATTTTGGAAGCTACCAAAGTAAGCACAATAAAGGATATTGGGAAACCAAAGACTATATAGGAGCAGGAGCAGGAGCTGTAGGATTTTTGAGTCATACCCGTTTTTACCCTCCCACACAGATAGAAGCCTATATAGAAAACCCTTTATCTATCCGTGAAGAGTCTTTGAGCGATAGTGAGTTACTCACCGAAAAAATATTTTTGGGATTACGCTCTATCATAGGCATACAAAAAGACCTATTGCCCAAAGAGATGCAAGAAAGAGCATCCATACTCTATGAAGAAAAGAAGTTAAGCGATAACACTACGCACTACTATAACTGTAATTTTTTCTTAAGTGATGCACTCGCCCTCTATATTTTAGGATAATATAACTTTAAAGTAAATGAGTGGATGGGCTTGAAGTATGATAGAAGAGAAACCAAAAGAGAGAAACAAGCAGATAGTTAAAGCTTACAAACAAGGTTACTCTCAGTATATCATTGCTAAAGTCTTAGGTATATCACAACCTACTACTGTGAATGGGGTGATAAGAGGAGTAGTAGGTGAGTTATTGTTATCACCCGACCTCTTACTCGTTCCCATCCGTCCTCGGTGGGAATGCATACAAGAGCCTAAACTACCAAAATCTATCCACCTCTATCAATCCATCAATACCCTCATAATTCCTAGCAGATGAATATCTCCAGTGTTTAGCTTCATCTACATAACCTCTCTTTACAGGATTGTGATGAATATAATTAATCTTAGCAATCATTATAGCATCTGTCTGTATAAGTTTTGGTTGGTAGCCCTCTTGCCATATTTGATAAGTTCTATCTGTTTTATGAGCTTTTTTATAAAATTTAAACTGTTCTAATAGTGTTTGTGCATTTTCTTTTTGTAAGAGTTTGAGTAGTGCTTTGGCAGTAAATGATTTAAAGTGTCTCATACTCTTACCTATATCATCACTTTGAGCAATAATATGTAGATGGTTTTCAAGTATAACATAGGCATAGAGTTTTAGGTTTTCTTCTTTTTGTAGATGTTTTAAACTATCTATTATTATTTGTACACTTTCTTTTCTTGTAAATATTGGTAGCCAATTTAAAATGGTACAAGTTAGAAAATGTGGATGCGTTGGTTCATATATTTTATATCGTTATCTTCCCATATAGTATTGTAGCTTTTTTAGGGTTAAGCGTTTATTTTCTTACTCTAGCTCTCGTATGCATTCCCACCGAGGACGGATGGGAACGAGAGAAACCAGAAAATATTAATACTACTAATATTGATAATATATATTTCATTTTAATCCTATAGATTATTTTTTAAAGTTTATTTGTCTTCTAACGACTGAATATAGCCAATAAATTTCCGTTAGGTAATTTATTGGCTACTATGTTTTGTTAAGAGTTGCACACGGCTTATTCCTCAATCACTAACGGAAGTGCTATGGCATCAATAAATTGCTCTAACTTATGCCCTTTGATTTTTTCTTTTACTGATTTTACAATTGATTGTGCATCTTTTCCATAATAATAAATAGTTGTTTTTCCATTTCTATTAACATCATCGTGGTAGACACCATATGGTTCAACTGCATTTGCTATGCCATCCCATAAAGCTTTAAAATCAGTTTCATCTAGTACACTTTCAGGAGCTTCAGTATAATTTAGATTAACTACAACACCTTCAAGTATCCCAATAAGAATTTCTTGTTGATCCTCAAAAATTAAGCGACTTCCTTTTGGTACACCAATTCGTTCAATTTCTTTTATTAATTCTGTGATAACTGAATTTGATTCATTATTAATAGAAAGTTCTACTTCACAATACCAAGGATCATTATTTTCTTGAAGAGCAGTTCCAGAACCAGTAACTTCTCCAAATCCATTCGATTCTAAAAACTCTTCTAACGGTTCTTCATAAAGTTCTCCACGTGCAATAGGTCGACACATATCATTCACTTGTAATATAATCATTTTCATATTATCTTTATTACTTTTTTTCTTAAAAAGATTAGTAACCATTCAGCATAAAAGAAAAAAGCAAAGGAGAGTAGTTTAAAAGTAATTTTTTGATATAGTAAGGGATATATAGTAAGAGGAGTTTTTTATGCATAATCAAGATGAGATGTTAAGAGAC
>JAMOTK010000058.1 GCA_027062365.1 Sulfurovum sp. | reverse complement strand
ATGTTTAGTATTCATCTCACCTCTTACTAATTTCTCATATCTTTTTTTAGTCTTTTATTCATGCATAGTCTTTTTCAGTATTTTACTGTTTTATTCCTGATTTAAGTTGTGTAGAAAGGTATGCCTAAAATATAATTGGTAATAATACTCAAAACAGCATGTATTTGTGTATCAGTAAGAGTATTTGAAGCAGCAAAAGCACTTTGAATATTAAATAAAAAAATACATAAAATGAATACTATTTTTTGCATTAAAACTCCTTTTTATAATTGTGTATAATCATATATTGTATCGTAAATATTCTAAAAATAATATTTCTACTTGATACTTTTACTCTAAAATTGGATATACTATCGCTATGGCAAAAAAAAAGAAAAAATACCTTATAAAACTCAACAACAAAATACGCAATTACTTCAATGGAAAACCCTTTGATGAGGGTGTCACTACATTAGAAGAGGACAAACTTATCGAGCTAGTGATGCTACTAGAGCTGAACCTTGCTTCACATACCAAAGAGGATATGGTTCGTGCCTTACGTAGGATATGGAGTGAAGAAGGTGCAGGTACGCGTGAAATGGTAGTCTCCTATCTAACACAAAATCATAGGGCTGTACATCATGGCACGAGGGAAAAGCTAGACCTTGACAAAGTAGGAAAAATACTCAACATCCTCTCAGGCATAGAACATAGCCAAGAAGAAGAGGATATTATCTTAGAACACTTTATCGATGCAAAACATGCGAAAATTATCCCTAACAAAATATACAATAAACTACACTACTTACGTATGAAAGATACTTTACATACTTTAGAAAAAAGCTTAGAAATATCTTTTAGCTCTAGCAATGAAATGGAGTTTTACCATAGTTTTAGCTTTAGCTTAGAAAAATATGATTTTAATAAACTCCTTTTATGTAAAAGTCATATCTTAGACCTTGACACGATATGGAAACTCAAAGAAGAAGAGATAGTTAGCCAACTTCAAGAGATAAAAACCAAAGTAATAGAAGAAAAAGCAGAAGAGTTAAAAGATTTTTTATCACATATTAATGGGCAATCTCATCCCTATCTTAGTGTCGATGAGATATATGATGCACTCAAAGCCATGCCCCCAGAGTCTACACTCTACCATGCACCCCTACGCTTTGAGATACTAGAAAACATGATTACGAAGATGAGTGACAAATATGAAGTCTTTGAATCTACCGACCATATTATCATAGAAAAAGAAAAAAGTTTTGATTTATTTGGTACGATGCTCTTTTATATGACCTCTGTATCTTATGGAAAACCTTTTACTTTCAACCATGTATGGAGAGGTACGCCACTCCCTATACAAGAAGATATTAACAGAGTCAATGATGATTTTTTATCACACTTCAAAGTAGCGATAGACGATGTATTGGCTGAGATGAAAATACAAAGTAATAAAATAGAGATAGAAGAGAGTACTTTACATGAATTTATCATACGTTTTGTAGAACCACAGATACGTTCTTCTCATACACTTAAATTTAGAGAAAAAAGCAAACGCCGTATTTTATTTCACTTTGGTGACTATATCAAACCTCTGCTAGAAAAACAAAAAAGAGAAGCCCTACTCGCCCAAACCATTCGTGATTTTAAAAATCTATTTCCTTTAGCACGACAATTAGATAGAAAAATTATTTTTCATGTAGGTCCTACCAATTCAGGTAAAACCTACACAGCACTACAAACTTTACAAAATGCTTCCACAGGCTATTATCTAGCACCTTTACGTCTTTTGGCACTAGAAGGATATGAAAATCTCAAAAAAGAGGGTATCTCCGTCTCACTCATCACAGGAGAAGAAGAGATTATCGATGAAGAATCTACACATATCTCTTCTACCATAGAGATGATGAACAATGCTGTAGAAGTAGATGTCTGTGTCATTGATGAGATACAAATGATAAGCGACCGTGACAGAGGATGGGCATGGGCAAATGCCCTCATGGGAGTCCCTGCCAAAACACTCATACTCACAGGCTCACTCAATGCACTCCCTGCTGTCAAAGAACTCTGTGAATATTTGAATGAAGCGTTAGAAATAAAATACTTTGAACGCAAAAATACACTTAGTATGATGAGTCATCCCGTACCTATGGATAAGATAGCACCTCAAACTGCCATCGTAGCCTTTAGCAGACGTGATGTCCTTGGACTCAAACAACAACTTTCCCAGCGTTATACCGTCTCTGTAATCTATGGCAATCTCTCTCCAGAAGTACGCCGTGAAGAAGCCAGACGATTTAGAGAAGGTCAAAGTCAAATCCTAGTCTCCACTGATGCCATTGCTATGGGTCTAAACCTCCCTATCAAAACCCTACTTTTTGCCAAAGATAACAAATTTGATGGCTTACGTCGTCGTGAACTTCTTCCTACAGAAGTATCTCAAATTGCAGGACGAGCAGGACGATATGGACTAGAAGAACAAGGCTATGTTGGTGCATTAGAAGAGAGTGTTTTAGCCACCATTGACAGGGCTTTTTACAAGCCATTACCAGACATAGAACTGCCCGTATCCGTCATGGCAAGTCTCGAACATGTCATGCTCATCGGAGAGATTTTAGAGACACAAAATGTCACGATTATATTGGGTTTCTTTGCTGATAATATGGAATTTGAAGGTCCTTTTCGAGCAGCAAATATCGACTCCATGTTAGAGATAGCCACCATTGTAGATGAGTACCATCTCGACCTCAAAACACGATACTTTTTGAGCTGTGCCCCTGCTAGTATCTCTTCACCCTACATAGAATCTGTATTTCATCGCTATATCAAGCAGATAGAAGCAGGAGGACAAGTCCTCTACATCCCCCCACGTGACTTACCTGCGTTTGCCCAAACCAATGATATGCTACTCAACGCCGAAGACCGTGTACGTGAGATTTCGCTCTATTTATGGCTTAGTTTTAAGTTCCCCGACATCTTTCAAGATACCAACCAAGCCCTACAAGCAAGAATACGCCTCAACAACTACATAGAAAACTCCCTACGACAAGGACACTTCACCAAACAATGCCGTAAATGTGGTAAAGTCTTAGATTTCTCCTACCGTTTTAGTATCTGTGACAACTGTCACTCTAGTGGCAAAAGAGGCTATGGCAATAAAAGAAGCTACGGTAATAGAAGCACCTCTGAGGGTGGGTATCGTGGACGAAGAAGAGGGTAGAAGAGGATAATACTATCCCTATTCCACTTCATTTTTTAGAATCCAATGATTATAATAGATAAATATTTTAAGGTATATACAAATGGCACAACAATACACAGTAACCCAACGTGGTAAACTTCTCTCTTTTCTTTTTGACACACTCGTAACCAAAGAAGGATGGTCTAAAAAAGCAGTCAAACAACGCTTACAAGGTGGGTCTATTTTTGTCAATGCAGAAGCACAAACAAAACATGATTTTATCGTCAATATCAAAGACCGTGTACAAGTAAGTGTCTCTTCATACCGTACACAACACACAAGTACACAAGTACGCAAACTAGAGATACTCTATCAAGACAAAGACATCATCGCTATCAACAAACCAGCAGGATTACTCTCGGTAGGGACAAGCAAAGAAAACAAGCAACACGCCCTAGCACTCTTGCGTACACAACTCTCACGAGGCAAAGAAAACCTCAAACTTTGGCCTGTACACAGACTAGACAGAGAAACATCTGGTATCTTACTCTTTGCCACATCCAAAGAAGTACGTGAAGCCATCATGGCAAAGTGGTCTACTACACAAAAGAGCTACCTAGCCATCGTCGTAGGCACACCCAAAATAGCCAAAGACACCATCACCCAACCTCTAAGACTCGATGAAAAAGAGTACCGTATGCACGTGGGCATACACAAAGATGCAAAATCAGCTATCACACACTATGAAGTCAAAGAAACCACAGACAAACACGCTTTACTAGAAGTCCAGATAGAAACAGGCAGACAACACCAAATACGCGCCCATACAGCATGGATGGGCAATCCTATCATAGGAGACGAACGCTACGGCACAAAAGGCTCTCGTATGGCACTTCATGCCACAAGACTACATTTTACCCATCCAAGCACTCACATACAAGTACATTTAGAAGTAGATGCCCCTAGCGATTTCTATAGACTACTATAGGAAGGGGTAAAGGGATAAGAATATATCATTGTAATAGTATTGGGATGGATGTATTAAAAGTTATTAAAGTATTTTTTTTATGGGGGATTAGTTATATACGTGGCTCCGGCACGAGGATTCGAACCTCGGACCAAATGATTAACAGTCATCTACTCTACCGCTGAGCTATGCCGGAACGTTTAAGAAAGGCTAATTTGTCTTTCGTGGGGGAATTATAGCAGGGAGTATTTTAAATGTCAAGGGTTTTTTAAAATTTCTTTAAAAAAACCATAGAATTAGTATTTACCTCTTTGATACGTTCCTTTTTCAAAAGATTTTTAAGCCTCTCTTGGCTTTTTTCATCAAATAATGCTTCTATGTCTTCATAGGTCAAAGGACGTTTTGAAAGCGTTTGGATAATCTCCTCCTCACTATAGCTCTCTGCCCTACTCTCTGCTTTTTTGCGTGAAGCGATATAGAGAGGCAAAGACGCATCAAAAAGATGGCTAATCTCCAAAAGCCTCTCATAGCTTACAGGTTTTACATCAAAAGCAGGAGGTCTGTCTATCGTCCCCATATCAATCCGTGTAGGCTGTAGTTTCAATAGATAGGCATTGAGCTTGGCTATCTCTTCGCTGTTGTCGTTTAGGTTTGCTACAATGAGTATCTCTATCACCAAAGGCTTGGTATATCTAGCTTTAAATGCCAACATCCCTGCCTTGATGTTTTCTACATCAATCCCATCATGAGAACGGTCAAGTTTTTGCAAACATTTTTGTGAAGCACAATCAAGCGAAAGCTTCACTTCATCAAACTTCATCAATGCATCTTGTACCCCCACCTCATCAATCAATCCAGCATTAGATAAAATAAGCGTTTTGGTATCGCCATTTATCTTCTCTACCTCATCCATCAATGTAGCCAAATGAGGATAAAGTGTAGGCTCACCATTGGCAGTAAAAGTAATCACATCAATATCCTCATGCACAGCCAAAGCCTCAACGATAGCCCCCACTATCACATCCACCCCAAGCACCTCATCATAAGCCCCTACCGTCTTAGCAGGGTCAAGCTCACAATAAAGACAATCAAAATTACACTGCTTACTAGAAGGACTCAAGTCCACCCCTAGAGATTTACCAAAACGGCGAGAATGTATCGGTCCGAAAATTATATTCATTTGTTTTTCCTTCATATTAAATCTAATTCTGTTGAGATGTCTTTGATGAGTTTTGAGAGTGGGCGTTTGTTTATATCTTCATCACTTACATATCCACAAGTAACTAATCTCAATAAATCTTCTTTGTTCTTAAAAAGTGTTCCCTCGTATTGTGTGAGAAGTTCATCAATATAGCTTTCATTATATATTTCTGCTTTTTGGATTAGTTCCAATACTATATCTTTGTGTTCATTGTAAAGTTCTTGTAATTTAAAAGTAGTTATTGTATTTTTTGTTTTTATATCATTTTCATTTTCGCGTTTAATTTTTAAAGATATTCTTTCTTTAGAATATAAAGCATAATTTTGATTTTTATTAGTTTTAGTTTCAAAAAAATGTGTGAATTTAGCTTTCTTATTAAAATCATCTTCATAAGGATATAAAATCTCTTCATTAAAAGTATCTAAGTCACCTTTACATTTACTATTACAAGTTTTACAAGAGGGTATTAAATTAAAAAAAGATATTGATAAAAATGGGTATAAACTTCTTGGATAAAAATGGTCGATTTCAGCTGTTGTTTGTATTGAGTTATCAATATTTTTAAAAGTTAAGATATTTTCTCTATTACAATATAAACAAGTTTGAATATTTAATTTTTGAACAATTTTATAATTCCAACTTGAAGAAAAACTGTCATAAACATTATGTAACTTCCATAAGTCTTTTAATACTTCATCTTCTTTGTTTTCTTCTAATAATTTTTTTATACTATCAGTAAGACTTAAATTATTTTTCTCTAAATATTTTTTATATTTTCCAATATATTCTTTAATTTTTTCATTATTTGCCAATATAATTTTTTCAAAAAGCTTATCATCTTTACTCTCAAATATTATTTTTAAAGTTTTATTATAAGTACTAAATGCAAAATTTTTAGCATAAGTATTATCTTTATTTTTTTTTGTTTTTAAAAATTCTTTTGTCAAATTAGATATTAAACTATTCATTATTATCTCTTACTCAATAAATCAATTCTATGCTTTAAAAATTCTATCTCTTCTCTTGTATCTTTTGCTAAATAATCAACTTTCTTATAATGAAGCATTTTTTCTAACTGATTCTTAACAATAGGTTCACCAATAATAGAAATAATCTGCTCACAATATTTCAAGTCTTTTTCATTTAATTTGTCTTGATTTAAAAGTGTAATCGCCTTATCTATCTTCCCCTTAGCAAACTCCCCCATAAGCCCATCTTCCATAAAAAAGCTATCACTAAGTAAAGTATGGATATTTGCTCCGAAGGTTTGTTTTTTATCTTTTAATCCATCTACTACTTTACAGTTTCCTTTTTCGTCTTTGTCTAGGAAGATTATGTTTTGTTTTGGGATGTCTGATAGGAGGAATGGGGAGTGGGTTGTTAATATAAAATGGATATTATTCTTTTTATTTACATATGTATTAAGGAATGATTGAATCAAAGACTTTTGCCAATTTGGATGTAAAGGTATATCAATTTCATCAAAAAGAACTAAGCAATCATTTCGTCCAATATAGTCATCAAAAATTCGTGTCAGATGTAAGAAAATTGAAAAAATAATTTTTTCACCATGACTTAAATCTGTATATTTCCGTCCATATTCATCTGAAAAATCATAAATAAAAATATCTCCATAAGACAATAAAAACTCCCACTGTTCCTCTGTTGTATCTTTAAATGATATTTTAGATAATCTATCTGTATTATTAATAAATTTCTGATATTCAAATTGTAAGTCAGATTCAGAATCATCATAACAATATTTTACTATACATTCATATAAAGTAAATATTTTTAAATTTTCTAAAAAAGAAAATTCATTAATTAAAATTTTATGAAGAATGAATTGTTTCCATTTTTCATCATATTTATCAATTTTATTAAAAAAATTATTTATTCTATCAAATTCACAAGTATTATCTTCTATTCCTTTAATAAACTTGGCTTTTACCTTAATCACTAATTCTTTTGAACTTAGAATAATTAGATGTATAAATTTTGGCTTATACATAAATATATCAGAATCATCTATATCAATCTTAAACTTATGTAAAGTTTTTAATAACTTTACAATTTTTTTTATACTTATATCAATATTTCGTTCTAATTTTTTTTCCTCTGAAGATGTTTCTGATACATAATTCAGCGTATAAATATCTTTATATTTTATATATTTTTGTAAAAAACTATTTGATAGAAGGTTAATATTTGTCTGATAAAGACCATTATCCAATATTATAATATATTTACAATCTAGACTGCTTATAGATTGATTATTTGTTAAACTATTTAATATTTCTAATACACTACTCTTCCCACTCCCATTCTTACCAACAATAGCCGTAACATTGATATTATCCCCAAAGAAATTTTCTATATGCTCTTTAGGTTTTATTTCTAATTTACAATTTTCTTTTAACTTCTCTTTCCCATTTTCATCTTCCTCATACTCATCATAAAATTTACAAGAAAACCTAGGCGAAAAGTTAAACCCTTGTTTCTTTATATTTTTATAGTCTTCTACCCATAAATAAACTAATTCCATTTTACATCTCCGTATATCAATCTAAATAATGATGTTCTTTTAGCTTTTTGTCTGTTCCATATTCTTTTAGGGCTAAGGCTATTAATATGCTGGAGATGGCTACGATGCCCATGGTGATGGAAAGTTTTATATAAAGAATGTAGTCTAACGTATCTGTCCATATCACGAGTATGGTGAGAAATACCCAAATGACCAGTAAGAATGAAGATATTATTGTTGATATTTTCATTATTTATCTCTTACCATTAAGACTACATAGGCTTCTCTTTTAAATAAAAGGAGCATTCTTCTTATGTCTTTTTCCATGGTGACTACACGCCAATTGTTTTTGGCATTTTCATTGAGAAAATTACTAAATTTTATGGGGTCAACTTTTGCACCTCCTAATAGCAATGAGCCTAACATACTTTCTTGATAAATAATCGCTTTGTATTCTACTTCTGATGTGCTTTGCATATACATTCCTTTTTGGTTTTGTCTATTATAGCATAACTATTTTACTGCTTTTTAAAGTTTGCGACACCATTTCAAAAATAACCTATCGGCACATACACGTCTGTCTATCTCTTTTCCTTTTGTGATGTGAGATGCCAATATCTCAGCCATCATAGGGGCAAAGACAAATCCTCGTCCTCCTAGACCGTTGAAGACATAGAGGTTTTGGAGATACTGTAGAGGTGCTTTGCTACCTTTTTTGATAGAGGGGTACTGCTCTAGCATGTAGGCTACATCTATCACAGAGCCTAAAATAGGGAAATAATCCCTACATCCTGCACGCATACCACAAAAAGTATTTTTTAAGACTAAATCAGAGGTATCTATCAAAGCAGAGGCTTTTTCTTTGAGTGCTAGGGCTTGTGCTTCTTTGCATCGTATCGCTGTGTAAATTTCTCTTTCATGTGTTGCACCAATCTTGATGATACCCTCTTTGTTTGCACCTACAGACATAGACTGATGCATACTCATGGGCAATGCCAAAGCCGAGCTAAAGTCTGCACGTGTACCCCATATCCCTTTGATACCCATGTAGCGTATATCTACCAAATCATTTTCATATCCTGTAGCAAGTACTATATTTTTACTACGATAGTGGTCTATTGCCCATAGGTTATTTTCTTGTTTGAGTGTTTTGACTTCATGGATGACCACATCAATACCTTGAAGTAAAGCATGGCAGACTTTTACAGCGTCACAATCCCCTGCTTCATCAAAGTAGACACTATCAAAATGACACTTGATGCCCAAATCTTGTAAGCGTTCTTTGCTGTAGTGCTGATAGCTGTTGCTCATGTAGGATTCATATTCAGCAAATTTTATAGCGTCTATAGCGTCTTTGGGTATACGTAGGACACCTGTTTGATGGAAGTGCGTTGGACAAGTAGAAAGATAAAAATCTTTAGCAGATATGAAGGCTTGGTTCGTGAGTGTCAGCAGAGGTGAGCCTTTGCCAATCTTAGGAGAGACAAAAGCCCCAGCAGCCCCAGAGCCACCTTTTGCGATACCTCTTTTATCAAGAAGAAGCACTTTTTGATTTTGTTGTGTGAGGGTATAGGCTAGAGAAGCCCCTGCGATACCAGCACCGATGATGATAGTATCATACTCTATAGGCATAGCGTCTATTTCTATACCTGCTTTTTATAGACCTACTTTAAGACCAAAGCTGAAGTTAGCACTGTCCATATAATCACTGTTAAAATGATTGAAATCAAAGTCATTACCATAGTCCGTATAGCCTAGATAGAAAGCAATTTTTTCATTGTAATTATAGTTAACTTCAAGACCATAGGTAAACTCTGTAGATGAACCATCGATAGACCCTACTACATCAGCTATACTAATCTCACTATCATTTTTTACAATTCCCATCTTTGGTGTGAGTGAAAGATAGTTGGTAATTGGTAAATTATAGACAGCATAAAGAGCATAACGTGTTACATCTTCTTTTGCAAATATATTACCTTCATTGATATTGGTCGTATATTCTACACGCGCACCTAATCCTGAAAATACAGTCATAGAAGCAAATCCTGTAACCATATCACCATTATTGTCTCCTGGTGCATATCCTATCCCTAGTTCTATCGGATGCTCTCCTGCAAAAGTAAGTGTACTTAGTAATGCTATGGTTGTTAATATTTTTTTCATTTTATATTCCTTAGTATATATTGGTATACAATTATACGATTATTATCTTTATATTATATAATATTTAAATGTTTATTTACTTTTTGTTGATACTTTTTTGACTTCTGCCTTGACTTCTACTTTTGCTTTATCTACATTAATCATATAAAACCCTTTGGAACGGCTAAAGCTTTCACTCTGACCTACTGTCATGACCGTACCATCACTCATACGAGCCATACCATGAGCGATGTCTCTATTTTCTCCCCCATAGACATGAGACCAGATAAGCTTACCATCTTTATCTAATGCCATCATATAGACACTATGTGACCCCTTGCCCAAAGTACTTGTAGCCCCTGCCAACATAAAGCCACCATCAGCTGTCGTTGTCACACAGTTACCATACTCATAGTATTTAAACCCATACACTTTATGCCACAGTACTTTTCCATCTTTAGAGAGTTTCATGACGGTTAAGTCTGTCTGTTGGCTACCATAAGAACGTGTTTTTCCTACAGCTACCATGCCACCATCCATCGTACCTACCACACCCTCTAAGCTATCATCATCATAATCACCAAATGTTTTAGTCCATAACACTTTGGCATTTTGGTCTAGTTTTACGATAAAAAACTCTTCATAATTTCTATTGTTTGTAGCACGCATCCCTACCATAACCAATGTACCATCTTTGAGACGTGTCAAGGCATGGGCTTCTTCTGTTTTTTTGCCCCCTATGGTACGAGCAGAAACACTATTGCCCTCTTTGTCTAGTTTTGCGATGTAGATATCTCCATAACGGTCACCAAAAGACTCAGAACTTCCTACGACTACCACGCCACCATCATCTGTCCCGACAATACCCCCTGCTTTTTCATCTAATTCGCCTCCTATGCCTCTCTCCCATAGTAGCTTACCCTCTAGTGATACTTTGGCTACATAAATGTCTCTATCATAGTTAGTAGCCAATGATTTGGTCGTACCCAAGATATAAAGCATACCATCAGAAGCACGTGTAATAGCACGTCCTTTGTCTTCTTTATCCCCTCCTAAAAGCAATTGCCATACCACTGTACCTTTTGCATCCATACGTATGACACAGATTTGACTTCCTGATTGAGCAAATGATTTACACGTGCCTACGATGACACTTTGGGCATTGTCTAAAGCGACAATATCATGGGCAATATCATCTTCATCGCCTCCATACGTCTTTTCCCAAACTTTTTCATAGACCTCTTTTTGAGGTGGCTTTTTTTCTTGTGGTATCTTAATAGCATGAAGTGAGAGTGTAAAAAGAGCGATTAAACCCATAACAAAGTATTTTTTAGTGAACATTATATTTCCTCAAATAGTGATTTATTGATATAAAGAGCGTATCATTTAGCCTTAATTTTAGCTTCATTAGTGACAAAGGTAACTTAAACCCTTGCATTTTAATAGCATCTTTTTCGGTTACGAGAAGTGTATTAGCACCATACTCTAGCATCTTGGCTTTGAGTACTTCTTCATCAAAATAGGCATGGTCATCCAGATATACCTTAGCCACCACCCCATGAGGCAGATAACTATCCAAGCGTTGAGGCTGAGAAATGGCTGTGACCAAGAGCATCTTATCACTTAGATTTTCAAAGGATATTTCTCTATGGAAGTCTCTACCCTCTTTGGCTATAATATCTGCTATTCTTTTGGTAAAAGCAAACTCTCTAAACGCACCAGCAGGAAAGGGTAAAGTATTGGATATACATTGAGGTTCTAAGAGTATTTCAAATTTTTTGATACCTACCCTAGAGAATCCATCATCCAAGAGTATTATTTTTGCACCCTCTCTCATGGCTAGTTCTATCGCTAACTTTCTATTTTCACTCACGATGACCGATGCCGTAGGCAGAGACGTTGCCAAAAGCATCGGTTCATCTCCACTCTCTTGTACTGTTGTGAGTATTTGTCCTTTTTGGCTTACTTGTATGAGTCCTCTGCTTTGCCTACCATAGCCACGAGAAATGATAGTTACCCCCTCATAACATGATGCAATAGCTATCGTAAAAGGTGTTTTTCCCGTACCTCCTACCATGAGATTACCCACACTAATGATAGGAATACTAAAATGACTTTTAGGGGTCAATACCCTACGTAAAAGCATCAAAGTTCCATAGACCAAAGAAAGAGGAAAAAGCAATATCATCAGCATATAATGATACCAAGAAGGCGTAAAAAACATCGCTTCAAAAAATGCTTTTGGAGACCATGCTTTTAAAGACAAGATTTTTAGAGACGAGATTTTCATGTACATTCCTTTGCACCCAATTTTTTGATTTCACTACAGCTAAATCCTGCTTCTTTTCGTGCGTCTACATTGACATGAGGGCGATGCTTGTCTAGCAAATCATAACGTCCTAGTATCTCAAAATAGACCTCTTCTTCTGTACCCTCTTCTTTGCCCTCTTGCTTACACAGGTATTTAAACCATTTATCGCCCTTTAAGACATGGACTATCTCTTCATCATGGATGGTATGAAGCATTGCTATGAGCTTGGAGACAGCAGGTATTTTGTGCTTGTTGGCTAGTTTTTTGATGATTTGAGGGCCCACATCCAATCCTGAGGCTTCAAAGTACCGAGGGACTATCGCCATACGGTCTAGTATATTACAAGCTGTATTGTAACTCGCATCAAAAAGCCCACAATGTACAGGAAAATCCCCATGCTCAAATCCTAACTCGACCAAAAGGGTATGAAGCATTTGAAAATGGCGTATCTCATCACTAGCCACCTCTAACCAATCTACTTTATAAGCTAAAGGCATGTGAGGATAACGATACACAGCATCCAACGCCAAATCAATCGCAGAGTATTCAATATGCGCGATAGAGTGTACTAAAGTAGCCAAACCCTCATCACTATCAAAATCTTTACGCATACGCAAGTCTTTGGGCTTGACTATCGTACAATATGAAGCATAAGAGGGACGATGAAAGACAAGAGGGATAAACCCCTCCTCTACCCTAACCTCATTTTGGCTACAATATGCCAAACATTGAGCCGTCAATTTGGCTTTGACTCTAATGTCATCGCTGAGAATGGATTGTTCTAAAAGTGCGTAAAAATTCATAATAAAGATTATAACCAATGCAAATTAAAATTCAGCCTATGGGCATGACCCAAACCAATTGCTATATCGTCACAGTAGAGGGCAAAGACTTTATCATAGACCCAGGTATGGATGCCACACCATGGGTCTTAGCCAATGTCACGAACCCTGTAGCCATACTCAATACCCACGGACACTTCGACCACGTATGGAGCAATCAAGCCCTAAAAGAAAAACTAAATATCCCCCTATACTGCCCCAAAGGTGACAGCTTCATGCTAAAAAAATGCCCACTAGGTCAACCCACACCCCCAAGCACCCCAAACCATGAAGTACTAGGAGATGAAACCCTTAGCATAGAAGGCATCCCTATCACATACCGTATCTTCGCAGGACACACCCCAGCGTGTAGTATCATACAAATCAAAGACGTATGGTTCTCAGGAGATTTTCTCTTCCAACAATCTATAGGAAGATGGGATTTCCCATTTTCAGACGGAAAAGAGATGATAAAAAGTTTAGAAAAAGCCATGAAGATAAACGAAGACTACACCATCTACCCAGGTCACGGACTAAGCACCACCCTAAAAGCAGAACAAAAAATCATGCCTTATTGGATAGAGCAAGTGAAAAATACGATGTAGGTATGTGAGGTTTTTTAGCTTATTAGAGCTTAACTTAACGCCATTGCACATGACCCCTTTTATTCTTTTAAGCATACTTTATAAAAGATATTTTTTATGCTTTGATTACTATCACTCTGTATGTTTTTTAGATTACTACAATAGCGTTTTAAATTTATTTTATTCTTTATATCGTTATATTTATACATTACTCTTAAATCAAAATTTATTAAAGATTTGATGTATTTATCAAGATGATTAGTATTTTTTTTCTTATCTAAAGTAAGGATAGAATATAACAACGCTCTTTCTTCAGCCATGGAAATATAAGATTGTATTTCTATACTCTTTTTATATTCTTGATATATAAAATAACCTGAAAAGATGATTGCAATCAAAATACTAATTGCTAGAGATTTAGGGGTCGAGATTTAGGGGTCGAGGGGTCGGGTGATAACGATAACTCATTTCCTACTCCTCTTTATCACTCCATTCACCGCAGGTTGTGATATACCTAATACTTTAGCAATGCTATGCTGAGAGTAGCCTTGTTCGTATGCTTTGACTATCTGCTTGTTTCTCTCTTTCATATCGTTAGGCTTGGCTAACATCTTTTCAAGATTCTTTATGTCTGGCTTCTTATCTACATTGGGAGCTTCTACAAGACTTGATACTTTTTTAAGCTCTTGTAACACAGCACTCTCTACACTACCTTTTAACATAGCTTCTATGGCTTCTTTATCCTCTCCATGGTTTTGTACTATCCATGACTGTTGTAAGCACTCAGGTATCTCATCTGCTAAGAAGTAATGGTATGAACTGTATGGGTACTCTTCTAAATGTTTGACCATATTGGCTTTAAGTGGGTTTTGTTCTATGTAGAGCATGAGTGTATAGAGGTATGCCTCATCTGTCACATACCATGACTTAAAGCGTCCTTGCCAGAGATGTCCTGTTCTTTTATATTTTTTGTTAAAGTAGATGGCATAGTTCATGTTAAGTTGTCTCATTAACTTCGAGAGGTTTTCAGTCTTAATCTCTAGTAGCAGATGATAGTGGTTACCCATCAGACAATAGTTATGTAAGGTAATACCATAACTCTTCATATAAAAGCACATCAGCTCTTCAAAGTATTCATAATCACTTGCCTCTTTAAAGATGACTCTTTGTGCCACACCTCTGTTGATGATATGATAATACCCTGCTATCTCTATACGTGGTCGTCTTGGCATGATGTTCTCCTTGATAGAAGTATAGCGTAGAGTTAATTAAATTATCGTTATCACCTGACCCCTAACCTTGCTAACCTTGCTAACCTTGTAACCTCTTATGTATAAAAGGTTTTATGCAGTCCATAACTTTTAATATGTAGAGGGTTTTGCATTTTAGAATCGTATTGTATATGGCTTCTTTTTCCTTGTGGGGAGACAGAGATATTTCTATGACGTTTATAGTTGACTATAGCAGTGGAGGTCTTTTGGTTGGTGGTGGTGAGTCTTGGATTATGTGACATAGGTTTATTTTACCTTGTTTTGGCTTTTGGTATGCGTGTTATTAGAGGACTGGTAGTATGAGTAAGAAAATAGGGTTGTCATTGTCACACTAGACTCCGAAATCTTTTTGGCACTTCATTAAGTACCTAACCATAATAAATCATCAAAAATTAGATGATACTGTATTTGAGACTTATTCTTCATAATATCAAGCAAAAAAGTATTTATTCTCTACTGAGATTGATGAAATATGATATATCTATTTTTGTCTATTTATTATGGTTAGGTACTTATTTACTTTTTATATCAAAAAATAATCCAATAAGAGAAAATAATGTTGCCCAAATAAGTCCATTTAACAATGAAAGATATAAATGGTCATATAGTGATAAATTTATACCATCTATTAAACTAAGTTTTTTTACTAGTAGCCACCAAGCTGGTTTAGAAAAAAATAAATTTACTGGCATAAAAATGAGAAAAACAATTCCTATATATGGTAAAAGAAATGCCATACTATAAAGTCCTAAACTCAATGGAGAGATTATAGATCCTAGTAAAATTCCAAAAACAGTATATTTAAGTTTAAACTCATGAATTTTTATGAAATAAAATCCTATTATTGGTATAATTAAGAGAAGATTTAATAATAAAATTTTCATTTAAAAGGATCCTTTGTAGGGTTTTCTTTACATTTAATAAAACAATAAGTGTGAGCATTAAATGCACATAACGTATCATTCATTCCATTTTCTCCACATTGTTCATCTCGACAATATTTTTCTGCATAATCTTGCAAACATTGTCTAGTACAATTACTCCAAGATTCAGGTTCTTTTGAAAATAAGTCACACATAGTTTGAGCTGTATTACAATAATAATTATCTTTACCTTCACCTGCTTCACATCTTTTCTTATAATAATCACATTTACTTGTACCATATGCTTCCAATCCCTCAGGATCCACAAAATTCACAGGATCCCCCAACACATACCCATACAAATTCGAGTCCCCACCCCCAAACCCAATAGGGTCTTTAGCAGTCCATTTCCCAGTATAGGCATCATAATCTCTATACCCAAACCTCGTCAATTTGGTATCAGAATCATAAAGCCCACCTGCAAACCCAAACGGTACTTTAAATGATGGGTTAGTGTCATTCAATATATTACCAAATGTATCGTAAGTTATCTCTTTTACAATATTCAATTGTGCATCAGAAACAGCACGGAGTGAACCAACTTGGTCATAATGCAAGTAATACTTCGTACCATAACCATCTGTCATCGCTACAGGCATTCTAGCATCTACATACTCAAATCTCTGTACTAAGTTATCTGCTCCATCATACACAGCTAAAAGTGTAGTCAAATTAGCCCAAAGATACTTCTCTGTGATGACCCCATCAACCAACTTCGCCACTCTCTGATTATTCACATTCTGAAGATAAGTGATGGTCTTGGTAGGAGTGATGACTTCTTTGAGTTCTCCAAGTGTTCCATAAGTGTATGTAGTAGTTCCATTCGGTGTAGTCTTAGTTTGTAAGTAACCGTCTTCATCATACGTGTATGTGTTTTGTCCATAGACTATGAGGTTATCATCAAGTGTATAAGATACAGTAACCGTTGTACCGTTAACTGTAGCACTCTGTCTATTTCCATTTGCATCATAAGTGTAACTCTCTACAACATTCCTACGTTCTTTCACTTCTGTGAGTCTTCCTCTGTCATCATAGGTGTAGTGGTAGACTTTTTTTCTTTGGTTTGTAAGTTTTTCTACTTTTCTTTTTATCTGTCCTGCTTTGTTTCTAAAGAGTTTTACTTTGATGATATTGTCTTTTACTTTTCTAAGTTCACCATAACGGTTGATTTTAGTGGTTTTGGTGTAGGTTCCGTCTGTTAGGGTTATGAGCTTGTTTCTTTTGGTACGTGTTATCGTGTAGGGTGCGTTTGCTAACGCACCAATAGATACAATCTCACCATCATCATTATAAACATAACTCTCTGTTTGGTTAGCGTAAGTCATAGATGTAGGGTTAAAATTACTGTTATACGTATAAGAGATAGCTTGATTGACTTGACCACTGTAGGTCATACTTGTAAGCAAAGTACCATCATATGTGAAATCTAGGCTTTCGGTGTTTTTAGATATGTTAGCTACATTTGACTGACACGCATAGCTATAGTTTGTTGTTCCCTCAGGTGTAGTGACAGTTGTGACTCTTCCGTTAGTATAAGTAGTATCTATAGTTTTTTGACTTGGTTTTGTTATTTTAGTTATACGTCTTTGTTTGTCATAAGTGTACGTGGTTTGTTTTTGTAGGGGGCTTGTGTTTGAGACTCTTTTGTTTACACCGTTGTAGCTAAAGGTATGGTCAGTTGGTGTGGGTACGGTTCTTGTCACTAGATTTGAGTTTGCGTCATATTCATATGTTTCTGCACTACCATCTGCGTAGGTGGTTTGTATGACTCTGTCTCTACTGTCGTAAGTGTAAGTAGTCACTCTTCCTAATGGGTCTGTAATGCTTTGTAGGTTTCCTCTAGGGTTGTAAGTGTAGTGCGTGACTCTGTTACCTGTAGACTCTTGTGTGACTCTACCTTGTGTGTCATAAGAGTAATAGGTTTTATGCAATCCATACGCTTTAATGTGTAGAGGGTTTTGCATCTTAGTGTCATACTGTACATGACTTCTTTTACCTAGTGGGGAGACAGAGATGTTTCTATGACGTTTATAGTTGACTATAGCAGTAGAGGTCTTTTGGTTGGTGGTGTTGGTGAGTCTTGGGTTATGTGACATAGGTTATTTTACCTTGTTTTGACTTTTGGTATGCATGTTATTAGAGGACTCGTGGTGCAAATAAATTTTAAGTCCTCATATTTTTTTAAACATTAAGATTCGTCCATATCTATATATTCAACAGTTACTCTTCGTCCTTTAGCTAAATTTTGTATAGCTTCTTCACTGGAAAGCTCCATATACGAATAACTAATTTCTAGTCCATCCAAAGGAATCTTTAAATCAAATTCATCATCTATTATTTCAATAACCTTCCTGATACCTTCATATTTTGTATATGCAGGATTCCCATCTATTTTTAGTTTATCATCAATATTTGCATACCATTTACCATATTTAATTGCTTTTTTCCAAGCTTTTTTTCTATTCTTTGCATAAAATAATGTAAAATTTTCATAAACTGGATAGATCTCTTGTTTTCCATTCTTTACTCGATATGACACAAGAATACTTGCAATATACCATCTCTTATCACTCATATCTATTTTTCCCATCACAACCAAAGTGTTTTTGTGCTTTTCTGATTTTTGCTCGTTCAACACTATTTTTTGTACTATTATATAAGCTTTTTAAATATTTACAAGGGTCTTTGATTTTATTATCTTGAACATCTTTCGTATATTCATTACGAAGATTCTTTTTCCCCCTTTGAGAAGATTCACAAAATACGTCTTGTTCATCATCTGTTGGGAAGTCCCACCAATGAGGACTATTCCACCAATCACTATAAAAAGGCATAGCTTCATTTAATGCCAAACCAAGACCAAAACCTAAAGCAAGAGGTAACATTATAGGGTTATCTAACGTATCAGTAATTAACCCCGTAGAATCAGTTAAATCAACAGGATCCCCAAGCACATACCCATACAAATTAGAGTCCCCACCACTAAACCCAATAGGATCCTTAGCAGTCCACTTACCAGTAGTTGCATCATAATCTCTATACCCAAATCTCGTCAATTTAGTATCAGCATCATACAACCCACCTGCAAACCCAAACGGTATTTTAAATGCTTTGTTGCTGTCTGATAAAATATTCCCAAATGTATCGTAGGTTATTTCTTTGACAATATTATGCGAAGTATCACTCACAGCTCTCAATGTTCCCACTTGGTCATAATGCAAGTAATACTTCGTACCATAACCATCTGTCATCGCTACAGGCATTCTAGCATCTACATACTCAAATCTCTGTACTAAGTTATCTGCTCCATCATACACAGCTAAAAGTGTAGTCAAATTAGCCCAAAGATACTTCTCTGTGATGACCCCATCAACCAACTTCGCCACTCTCTGATTATTCACATTCTGAAGATAAGTGATGGTCTTGGTAGGAGTGATGACTTCTTTGAGTTCTCCAAGTGTTCCATAAGTGTATGTAGTAGTTCCATTCGGTGTAGTCTTAGTTTGTAAGTAACCGTCTTCATCATACGTGTATGTGTTTTGTCCATAGACTATGAGGTTATCATCAAGTGTATAAGATACAGTAACCGTTGTACCGTTAACTGTAGCACTCTGTCTATTTCCATTTGCATCATAAGTGTAACTCTCTACAACATTCCTACGTTCTTTCACTTCTGTGAGTCTTCCTCTGTCATCATAGGTGTAGTGGTAGACTTTTTTTCTTTGGTTTGTAAGTTTTTCTACTTTTCTTTTTATCTGTCCTGCTTTGTTTCTAAAGAGTTTTACTTTGATGATATTGTCTTTTACTTTTCTAAGTTCACCATAACGGTTGATTTTAGTGGTTTTGGTGTAGGTTCCGTCTGTTAGGGTTATGAGCTTGTTTCTTTTGGTACGTGTTATCGTGTAGGGTGCGTTTGCTAACGCACCAATAGATACAATCTCACCATCATCATTATAAACATAACTCTCTGTTTGGTTAGCGTAAGTCATAGATGTAGGGTTAAAATTACTGTTATACGTATAAGAGATAGCTTGATTGACTTGACCACTGTAGGTCATACTTGTAAGCAAAGTACCATCATATGTGAAATCTAGGCTTTCGGTGTTTTTAGATATGTTAGCTACATTTGACTGACACGCATAGCTATAGTTTGTTGTTCCCTCAGGTGTAGTGACAGTTGTGACTCTTCCGTTAGTATAAGTAGTATCTATAGTTTTTTGACTTGGTTTTGTTATTTTAGTTATACGTCTTTGTTTGTCATAAGTGTACGTGGTTTGTTTTTGTAGGGGGCTTGTGTTTGAGACTCTTTTGTTTACACCGTTGTAGCTAAAGGTATGGTCAGTTGGTGTGGGTACGGTTCTTGTCACTAGATTTGAGTTTGCGTCATATTCATATGTTTCTGCACTACCATCTGCGTAGGTGGTTTGTATGACTCTGTCTCTACTGTCGTAAGTGTAAGTAGTCACTCTTCCTAATGGGTCTGTAATGCTTTGTAGGTTTCCTCTAGGGTTGTAAGTGTAGTGCGTGACTCTGTTACCTGTAGACTCTTGTGTGACTCTACCTTGTGTGTCATAAGAGTAATAGGTTTTATGCAATCCATACGCTTTAATGTGTAGAGGGTTTTGCATCTTAGTGTCATACTGTACATGACTTCTTTTACCTAGTGGGGAGACAGAGATGTTTCTATGACGTTTATAGTTGACTATAGCAGTGGAGGTTTTTTGGTTTGTGGTGCTTGTGTTTACTATGCGTTTGAGGCTACCATCTTGTTTTAGGGTGTAGGCTTTGGTGAAGTGGGTGGTGTTAGTGAGTCCACTAGGCGTTACCACAGTACTACTCTCTAACACACGTTTACCTATATAGACATCTTTAAAGAGTGAGCCATCTAGGTTTGTTTTATAGAGGTTCGTTGTAGTCATACCACAACTCTTTGTACTACTCATACTGTCATCTATGCTGTTAGTGTACTCGACTATGTCACCTGTAGGGAGTAACTTCTCAGTTCTTAGGGTGGTGTTGTTCTCTAAGAAGTGGTTTTTATAGGTGATGATGTCACCAGAGGCTCGTGTGACGGTATGGGAGTTGTAGGTGTCAGCAGTGGTGGAATCGAAGTTCCATTCGGCTTGTTCTGCGTCTATGACTTTAACCACATTTCCACTGTCATCAAAGAAGTGTAAAAACCTGTTGCCATTTGGTTCTGTCTCTACTGTCATCAAGTGACGCTCATACTCAAAGGCATACGAAGCAGTATCTTCATACTGAACCTCTACCAAATCACCATTACTATCGATGCTCAAAAGCGTTCTCTGCCCTGTAGGAGCGACAATAGCCGTCACTTGACCAGAAGCATCTCGTTCGATAGTTGAAATTTTTTCGTAAAGATTGGTGAGTGTTACCAAATTACCCACCAAATCGTAAGAAAAAGTTGTTTTTGTCTCTTTTGTGTAGAGGTCTCTAATGCTTTGGAGTTTACCCTCCACATCAAAAAGCATCTCGTTTGAGCCAGAAAGTACAACCGTAAGTCCATTTTCAAGCGTAGAAACATCTACCACCCTCACAGATCCAGAACCATAATGAAGCCTATCACCCTCAAGCCTAGCATGAGTACTCACAGACCACCCATGAGCTATGCTAGTACTGTTCCACTCCGAAGAGTCATAGTGCAATCCAAAGCCCACACCATCTATGCCTATGTCTTCATGGAAAGTGCCGTTTCTTGGGGAAACGTAAGAGGAGATGGATTCAGGACAAATTTTAGGAAGGTTATCAGTTTGTTTTACACAACGATACTCTGTTTGACAAGAAACATGCTGAGATTGAACTGTACCGTTCATATATAAACAAGTTTGACTCAGATTTGCATCTATATTTGTCCAATGTTTAAGTATCTCTTGTTCATTAGTGGTTATCTGTGGGAATTTTGTATCCTTTTGCTCACAAGGTGGAGTTATATCTACACAAATAGGTGGGGATACGGAACTATCTAACGTTTGATTGTCGTCACAAGTAGATACTTTTGGTGTTTTACAGCGTTGATACTTTATACAAGTAAACATCGCATTTTCTATTGTTCCATTATTTTCACTACAAGTTTGTCTATTATCCGTAGTATCTATAACCCAACTATTTGAATATTCTGATTGATTCTGTTCCTTAGGAAAAGGAGTATCCTCTTTTACACAAACTTTACAAATCTCATCAAATCGTTCAAACTGAACTTCACAGTATAGTGCATGATATGTACCCTCTCCACAAGGAGGTAGTACGGTACGTATGTCTATCAATCTAAAAGTAGTATGACACCAATGAGATATGCTTTGTCCATCTTTAAATGAGCTTAAGTTTCCCCATTGTTGTATGTATATAGACTGAGAATAAGATGCTTCATAATATTGACCTACAGGACAACTACAGTTATTATAATCTTCTTCTGTTGTCCCTGCATAAGAGAGAGATAAAAAAGTAAAGAGAAATAACAACGATATTAACCCATGTAATTTTTTAAAAATAAACAAATTATTTCCTTCATAGAGAATTTACTATAGTATATAACAATAAAATAAAAAACTATTACTTATTTGAATAAAATTATTGAATTATAGTAACCATTCAGCATACAACAATTTTTTCTTAAACTAATATCTATTTTAAATAAAAAGTCACTATTAATCATACCTTTCTACACAACTTAAATCAGGAATAAAACAGTAAAATACTGAAAAAGACTATGCATGAATAAAAGACTAAAAAAAGATATGAGAAATTAGTAAGAGGTGAGATGAATACTAAACATA
>JAMOTK010000057.1 GCA_027062365.1 Sulfurovum sp. | reverse complement strand
AGAGAAGAAGGTTTAGAGCAAGGACTAGAAGAGGGAAAATTAAAAGAAAAAATTAAAATTGCAAAAAACTTATTAAATGCCAATATGGATATGGAGTTTATATCTCAAACAACAGGATTAACTGTAGTAGAGATAAAATCTATAAGATAACTTTGTTCGTTCCCATCCGTCCTTTGTGGGAATGAATATGATTAACTCAATAAACTCTGATATGCATTCCCACGCAGGAGCGATGGGAACGAGAAAAGTGTGCTTTTAATACTTTCCATCCCCCCCATCTTAATACCTATTCAATAAATTTGCATTCAAGAGGTCTAGGCGTTCTTTTGTGCCTATGTCTAGCCATTCTCCTTGGTAGAGTTCGCCTGTCACTTTGCCTTCTTTTATGGCTTGTCTTAGTAGTGGGGCTAGTTTGTTTTTGCCATAGGGGATGTTTGCAAAGAGTGCTGGGGCGTAGTAGCCTATGCCAGAAAAGGTGTATTGTGGATGCTCTGTGACTTTTTGACCTTCTAGGGCAAAGTCGCCGTTGGGGTTATGGGGTGGGTTTGGTACTAAGATGAGATGGGCTAATATGCCTTTGGCTAGTTTTCGATGGTATTGGAAATCATAAGAGGTAAATATATCTCCATTGACTACCAAAAAGGTCTCATCTCCTAAGAGTTTTAGGGCTTTGATGATACCTCCTGCACTCTCTAGCATCCCTTCTTTTTGTTCATCAGAATAGACGATATTTACACCCCAATCTCTACCATCTCCCAATGCCAAAGGGATTTGTTTTCCTAAATATGCGATGTTGATGACAATATCTTTAAAGTCTTGATGGGCTAGTTTTTCTAAATGCCACACAATAAGAGGGATACCCCCTACTTTGAGCAATGGTTTAGGGGTTGAGTCGGTCAGAGGTCTCATGCGTGAGCCTCGTCCTGCTGATAAAATCATACATTTCATGAGGGAATCTTTGTCTTTTTTAAAAGGCTAATGAATGCTGAGAGTTCTGGGTATTTAGCACCTATGTCTATGATATATTTGAGAGTCAAAGGTATATTTTTGAGATAGCCCTCTTTGTGGTCTCTGATGCTAAGTCTAGCAAAGATACCCAATATCTTGATATGGCGTTGTAAGCCCATAAAATCAAACCAACGCATAAAGGTCGCATCATCGACTTCTAAGCCTTTCATATCTCTAAAATGTAAGGCAAAACGCTCTACATCATGGCTCTCTAACTCTATATACACATCACGCAACAAAGAGACCAAATCATAGGTCACAGCCCCTACACGTGCATCTTGATAGTCTATCACTACCAAGTCATCGGTACAGCCAAACATAAGATTACGTGAGTGATAGTCTCTATGGACAAATACTTCTTGTGGCTGGGCTAGGACTTCGTTTGTGATGGTGGTCATCGCTGTAGAGAGTATTTCTAATTCTTTAGGTTGGAGAGTGACTCCTAAGTATTGGAGCAGATACCACTCTGGCATGAGTTCCATCTCAAATCGTAAAAAGGCTTCATCATATAAAGGTAATCCCTCCGTATCGGCATGTTGCATTTTGATAAGGCTATCGAGTGCTTTGCCATAATAGAGTTCTATATCATCTTTTACTACATCTGCCAAATGGGTATTGCCCAAATCTTCCATAAAGACAAAGCCCTTTTTGAGATGGTAGGTATTAATCTTTGCTACCCTTACCCCTGCTTCGTATAAGCGATGTTCTATCTCTACAAACGGTGCAACACTCTCTTTTTGTTCAGAAGCATCCATGATGATACCTGAGTGCATACTGCTTTTGAGTCGATAATACTTGCGTAAACTAGCATCGGCACTCACTGCTTCAAGTGTACCATGACAGCCTATCTTGTCTAGCCATTTGATGAGTTTTTTGTTCATATTTGTCCTTTTAGAGATAGATACATCCCAAGATTGCATTGGCTCTAGCCCCTGTGACATCTTTGAGATTAACTTTTTCTTCATGGATGCGTTTGTATGCCAACCATGCAAAAGTCATCGCTTCTATCTCATCTGCATTTTTAGCTATGGTAACGCGTACCTTTGGAAGAAGTGCTTGAATACGCTCAACTAAAAAACTATTTTTTGCTCCACCTCCACAAAGTAACACCTCATCTCTTTGAAATTTCAATACTTCATCAGCGATACTCTGAGCCGTCAGTTCTAGTAGGGTTCGTTGTATATCTTGCTGTTTTATCTCTCTAGGGTTCATCATAGAGAGTTTTTCTTTTAGCCATACTTCATTGAACTTTTCACGTCCTGTACTTTTGGGAGTAGGCAAAGAGAAAAATGGGTCAGCCAATAAAAGTACTAATAAACCTTTATTTACACTCCCACTTCTAGCCCATTTTCCTTCTTTGTCATAAGGAAGATTGTGATGTTTTTGTATCCATATATCTAACAGTACATTGCCACAGCCTGTATCATAGCCCAATAGTTTTTCATCTAAGAGCGTAATGTTTGCCATGCCTCCAATGTTTACTACCCCACGCTTTTGTGAAGTATGCCCAAAGAAAAAGGCATGAAACGCAGGAGCAAAAGGAGCACCTTGCCCACCTAATGCCATATCTTTACGCCTAAAATCACTCACCACAGCAATATGGGTATGGGTACTAATGATATTACTATCGCCCAATTGCATAGAGAAAGGATGGCTACTTTGAGGGCTATGCCATAGTGTCTGACCATGTGAGCCTATGGCTCTAATCTTTAGCGTATCTATCTGTGCATGTTCTATCAATGCCAAAATAGCTTCAGCAAAGCAAAGCCCTAAACGATAGTCCATCTCTCCTACGTCTTTAAGAGTCGTAGGATGCTGTATCATCTCTAAAATATCTTGTTTAAGTAAGAGAGGTAGGGGGTAGGTAATCGTGTATAATAGTGTGCATTGAGAGGGGTTTATCTCACAAAGTACCACATCGACACCATCGAGTGATGTGCCTGACATGATACCGATATAGTACTCTTTATCATCCTTAGAAGAGATAGGGATTATTGATTACTTTCTACTACGATAGCTTCTAGTTTAGAGAGGATGTCATCTACTTCTAAATCTTTCATTTCATAGTTTTCTTGAAGGTCTTGTAGCTTACCTTTGAGTATTTCTATCTCATTGTTTGCTTCTTCTAGTTGAATGCTAAGCCCATTTTTTTCTGCCAATAGTGTTGCGTGATTGCCTAAAAGTAAATCTACTTTTTTAGTAATTAATTCTAATTTTCCCATAATATAACCTTAGTGTTTTTTCTTAATAAGAAGTATACCCTATTTATTTGAAACTCTTATTAACATCTGTTGTACCCATCATGATAGCAAAGGCTACCGATGTTCCTGCGAGTATCTGCCACGCAAAGCCCAATTTGAAGCTTACGAGTTCCTCCAAAATATATGGTTGGAGTAACAGCACAGTCACAAATCCACCCACCAAAGCAAAAGGTACACTCTTCGCACTGCCACGATTGGTAAAGATAGCAGCCCCAAAGACCCCCAATAGTCCCGTATAAGCAAATGCCATGACCCCCAAAGCAAAACTAAGTAACGGCAATTCGCTATAGCGTTGCCAGTAGTAAGAGAGCATCGCCATCATACTTAAAGCAATAGCAAAAAATACCACAGCATATCGCCCTGCTTTGAGATAGTGTTGCTCATCGCTCTTACTATGATTTGGAGTTTTTTCTTTTGCCTCTTTCCATGGTCTGTAGAGGTCTTCTATCGCCACAGAAGACATCGCCCCTAGTACCGAATTGGAACTACTCAATGCAGCAGCTACTGCCCCTACTGTGACAAGTCCACGCATACCCTCTGGCATCTCATGCAATATATAGTACATAAAAATCGTAATCTTCTCTCCTTCAAACTCTTGAAGTACTTCCGTACGAAGACCAGAGAGTTCAGGATGCTGATAAAAGAGATACAAAAGTAACCCTATCATCAAAAATAGTATTGCCACAGGAATAGTAAGATATATACTCATCATAAGTGATTTTTGAGCCTCTTTGGCATTTTTGCACGATAACGCACGTTGGGTCATATCTTGGTCTAGTCCATACGCTGCGATATTGAGCAAAAACCATCCTCCAAGCAATGCCCATACAGAAAATCCACCACCCATAGACCAATCCAATAGATGTAGTTTTTTATCTGTATAAAGCGTATCTACCACCGTCATAAAATCAGTATCGATACTTATATAGAGATAAATAAGTACAGCCACCCCTGCACCAATATAGGTAATAGCCTGTATCATATCTGAAAAGATAACCGATTTAACCCCACCAAAATAGGCATACGCCAACGCACCCAACATCAAGATAAGGATAGAGATACCCACATGTATCGCCGTAATATCCAAAAAGAGTATCATCGAGATAGCCAAAGCCCCAATATAAAGCCTAGCCCCAGAAGCAAAAAGCCTCCCAATGAGGAACATTATCCCTGCTTGTTTCTTTGCAGATGCTCCATAGCGTTGCTCTAGTAGCTCATACACCGTGATAGCACGGATAGCATAAAACCTAGGAATAAGTATATATGCCACAAAGACAATAGCCAAAAAGGCAGAAAAATAAAACCCTAGAAAAGTCAAATCCTTGGTATAAGAATACTCAGGACCTCCCAAAAAAGTAGCCGCAGACTGTGAAGTAGCCAAGATAGAAATGGCTACAGCAAACATAGGCATACTATTGCTACCTACAAAATAATCACGTGTACTCTCTACCTTGACACGAGACAAGTAAAAAGAAGTCACACTCAAAAGTAAAAAATACACCCCAAAGATGCCCCAATCTATACTTGTAAAAGCTGAGTTCATCTATGAGCCTATCTAGGAGGTTGTTTAAGTAGTAAATCTTTGGTAGACTCTCTCATTTCACGCATAAATTTAGCACCAGGGTCAGACTTCACTGTTCTGTAGCCTTTGTCTTTTTCTAGCCATAGTGAGGTGCGTTCCATTTGTCTGTATTCGTGATGTCCTATGAGGTATTGTATACTAGGAAATTTACCACGCAGATAACGAATCAGTTTGATATTGGATTGGCGTTGGGCTTTGGTGAGGTCGTCTTTTTTGTTGCCTCTGCCTCCTACATTTTCGATACCGATACTAGAGTAGTTCAGTCCTATGACATGACGAGCCATCCAATTTTCTGGCATAAGTCTATAGATAGTACCATCTCGTGCTACCAAAAAGTGTGCTGATACATTTAGCAGTGATGCTTTGGCAATATCTTTTCTATCACTCAATAGTTTTTCTGGGTTAAGGCGTTGAAATGATTTGTTGAAACCCATTTCAGCAGTCCAATGCAGTACGATAATCTTAGGTGTGATTTTGATAGTATTCACTTTTTTACCATAATGCTGTTTGATATAGGCTTTGGTCATGGCGATACGCTGTTTCCCAAAGTGGATAGGTTTGTCGATAATTTTTATCGTAGGTAAAGGTTGTGAGCTACAGACAAAACGGTTGATTTTGGGTTCTGCTTGGATATAGAGTGTTAGTAGTAGTAATACCAGTGTGTATTTGTATAATTTACGCATGTTCATCTCCTGTATTTTCTATTTGTTGATGTTGTAAAAGTACCGATACAGTGAGTAACGGTGCCAACCCTAATGCGATAATATAGCTAGGGATATGTAGTAATCCATGCCTATTGAGGTATAAAAACCCTAATATCAATAGTACATACGCACCCAAACGATAAAATGAAAGTGCTGCTTTGGTATCTCGTAATGTCTCAAATAGTGAACGATGATTCTCTTTGAGCTTTTGGCGTTCTTCTTTTACTACACTGACTAAATCTTCTTCTTTTTCTGTATCTGCTACGTCTTCACTATAAAGGTCATAAGGGTCTTCTAAGAGGTCTATCACATCTTTGGAGTCATCTATCGTGATGATATTGTGTTCTACACGTGTATTTACCATGCGTCTATAGGCGATAAGTGACGCTAACATCACCAAAGACGAAGAGAGAAAGCCTATCTCAAAGGCGTAGAGATACTCTGTTTTAAAAAAAGTCACGATAAGCATCATTGCCACGATATCTACAAGCAAAAATACTTTTAAAATCTTGATTACTAATGTTCTCATAGGCTTAGTCATCATCTTCTGCGTCATACTTTTTTTGTAGCTCTTGATTGGCTTTGTAGTTGTATCTAGGGTCAGATGCTAGTTCTTCTAGTGACTTTTTTTGTTTGCTATAGGCTTTATAGATATTAGAAATCGCTGCACCTACGCCTATAAATACCCCTATCCATAATGTCCATTGGGCATCTGTTAGTTTTTGTAACCCTATCCCTATCCCTATCCCTAGCAGTACAGCTACAACGATAGAGATACCTAAGCTTAGTCCATCAGCAGCTTCGACCAATTGTTTTATCTTGGGTTCTTCTTTTTGCATTAGGCTGTAATCTCTCGCATGGTTTGGTAGGCTGCTTTGATAGCATTATCTATCATTTTATCGCTTGTTTTTGCACAGATAAAGCCTGTTTCATACGATGAACACGCTAGATAGACCCCTTTATCTAACATACCTTTATGAAATTGAGCAAACATTTGTGTGTCATTGGCATCGGCTTGTTCCATATTTTTGACCACCACATCAGAAAAGAAAAAACCAAACATAGAGCCTCTTACTTCTGTGACCATGGGTACACCGACAGCAAGAGATGCTTTTTGGAAACCATCTACAAGCTTTTTGGCTTTGGATGCAAACTCTACATAGAGTGAAGGATTGGCTTTGAGTTTTTTGAGGCTCGTAAGCCCTGCTGCCATCGCCACAGGATTACCTGAGAGTGTCCCTGCTTGATAGACAGGACCTTCAGGCGAGAGATGAGACATGATAGTAGCACTTGCACCAAAAGCCCCTACTGGCATACCTGCTCCGATGACTTTACCGAGTGTAAGTATATCTGGTTTGACAGAGGAGATACCCTGTGCCCCTTTAAGAGACGCTCTAAATCCAGACATCACCTCATCAAAGATAAGTAAAGCCCCATGTATATCACATAAGGCTCTTATCCCTACTAAAAAGGCTTCATCAGCAGGAACAAGTCCCATATTACCAGCAATTGGCTCGATAATCACACAAGCGATATTGCCCTTGGCATCGGCAAAACATTGTTCTACAGAAGCTAAATCATTGTAGGTAGCCAAGAGTGTATGCTTGGTCAAATCTGCAGGGACACCTGGGCTAGAGGGTGTACCAAAAGTAGCCAATCCAGACCCAGCTTCTACCAATAGCGAATCAGAATGACCATGATAACATCCTTTAAACTTTACAATATTGTCACGTCCTGTCACACCACGAGCCAAACGTATCGCAGACATCACGGCTTCTGTACCAGAGCTTACAAAACGTACTTTGTCTATGCTATCAAAGAGTGAGACTATCTCATTGGCTAGGTCTGTTTCTATGGTCGTAGGTGCTCCAAAACTTAGCCCTCTTTTGACTGCTTGTATCACAGAATACTCTATATCTTTGTCACAATGACCAAAAATAAGTGGTCCCCAGCTTTGTACAAAATCAATATATTGATTGCCATCAATATCAAAAAGATAGCCTCCCTCTCCATGAGAGATAAAAGGTGGTGTACCTACCACACCAGAAAATGCACGAACAGGCGAATCAACACCTCCAGGTATGACTGCGTATGCTTCATCAAATGCTTTGATACTTTTGTTATATGCCATGTTATTATCCTCGTTTATGTATAATACTTTTAAATTTCTTTGGATTATACACTAAAGAGCATAAAGAGGAGAAAGTCATTAGATTTATTGAAGCATTATTAGCCTCTTTCATTATACATTTACTCATTTTAGGTCTTTTGAGTATGCATTTTAAAGAGATAGTCATACCTCCCCCACCTACAGAACAGAGAATGACGCTCAATATACAACAAATAACCACACCTCCCCCTGCTCCCAAACCAAAAAGTATCCCTGTACCTAAAAAAGTTGCACAGCTACCAAAACCGATAGTCAAACCTATTGTCAAACCTATTATCAAAAAAGAAATAAAACCTGAAAAAGAAAAAATAAAGAAAAAAATCTTAGATAAGAGTAAAAAAGTTTTTGCCCACAAAAGCACAGAAGAAAACAACGTAAGTAAAGCCACACCCAAACCCAAAAAGAAAATTATCAAGAAAAAAGTAGTAAAAAAGAAGCCCATCAAAAAGAAGCCTGTCAAAAATAAAAAGAAAAAAATCGTAAAAAAACCAAAGAGGCAATCCAATACATCTTTATATGACAACCTAATGAATTTTGGCTCTTCTAGCAATACAAGAAAATCCAAAAAAAATTATGGTTCGGGCAATTATGGTGAGAAAGAAATTAAAAGACTCTATGGCAGTGCGTTCAATAGCTATACCAACACCCAAAAGAAATATATACGTCATAATTTAAATATCATTCAGCAAATTACACAACGCACACTTTATCGCAATGGCTATCCTAGAGTAGCTGTACGTACCCAACAACAAGGCACAAATATTGTTTCATTTTATCTTCATCCCAATGGAGACATCTCAGGGCTAAAACTCAAACACCGTATCGGATATGCTTCACTAGACAAAAATACACTCAAAGTGATACGTCTAGCCTATAGTGGCTACCCTCTACCCAATCAAAAGACACGTATTATTTTTCATGTACGATATAGTCTCTATTAAGGATTTTTATGAAAAGATTTCAAAGTTATTGGATTGTTATACCATGGTGGTCTGTTCGTAAGATAGGTCAATTTTTATGGTTGGCTCTTTTAGGTATCATCATTATAGGTGTGATTGTTTTTTCACTCTATATCAAATCTTTGCCCGTACTGAATGTATGGCATACCACCATACTTAAAGGTGAATATACAACAGCATCAACCGTCAAAGACTTTGAGGGCTATCTTGCCTTAGAAGAGAAGCTTTTTACGTCTTTAGAGCGTGAGGTACTCGATAAAATCCCCAAAGAAGCTACAAGCCTTGTAAACCGTTATAGCAAAGGGAGTATCTCCGACCCCAAACGATGGGAGAGAGCCTACAACCGAAGCTACGAACTACCCGTCAAAAATCCTAAAATGGGTGCCATACTCATACATGGAATGTCAGACTCGCCATATAGCCTCCATACACAAGCCTCATATTTGCAAAAAAAAGGCGTATGGGTACTGGTTTTGCGTATGCCAGGGCATGGGACTATCCCTTCTGGGCTAATCAACATCAAGTGGCAAGATATGGCTTCTGTTGTCCAAATAGGGATGAAGTATCTCAAAGAAAAAGTAAAAGACAAACCCATACAAATGATGGGATACTCTACAGGTGCACCCTTGGCTCTACATTATACACTCACAGCCCTAGAGCAGAGCAGTACTTTACCCTTGCCTAGTAGTCTTGTCTTTTATTCTCCTGCTATTGGGGTAAGCCCTGCTGCTCCTTTGGCTATTTGGCAAAGCCGTTTGGGTTCACTGTTAGGGATAGAAAAGCTCCAATGGAACTCCGTTTCTGCTGAATATGACCCTTTTAAATATGCTTCCTTTGCTGTCAATGCTGGAGATCAAGTCTACCGTATATGTAAAAAAGTACAAGAACAATTAGACAGTAATATACAAAACACATCCTCTAAAGCATTCCCTCCTATCCTTAGTTTTGCCTCTATTGTAGACAGTACGGTCTCTGTCTCTGATACCATTGAAAAACTCTATAAACGCTTACCACAAGGGAATCACACCTTGGTACTGTTTGATATTCGGCATAGCTTTATGAACAACCATCTCATCACAAGAAAGACAAAAAAAGCCTTAGAGCAGATACGTCAAAATGCCACAGCAGCGCCGTATACCCTTGAACTTATCACTGATTTAAATAGCAGTGATGCATACCTTGTAAAAATAACCGACAATAAAAGCAAAGAAAAACTAGACCTAAAATGGGCTAAAGGCATCTACTCACTCTCTCACTTAGCCCTACCCATCAGCCAAAATGACCCCCTCTATGGCGATAGTAATGCACCCAAAAGCCCTGGTATTGCCTTAGGTCATTTGGCTCTTTATGGAGAAAATGCTGTCTTACAAACATCAGCATCAGCACTATTAAGACAAAGATGGAACCCTTTTTATACCTATACCAAGTTTAAAGTATTGGATTTTTGGGGTATTAACTAATCTATTTTATCCCTTTTTTATATCCTCAATATAGACAAATTAAGTTTTTTTATGTATAATTTGAAATAATACTATATATAATTTATTTATATAAATAATCTTGTATTACAAAAGGGAAAAGATGTTTTGGTCATTATTTGCGTCAAAAAATAAAAAGTTAGTTATAAAATGGAAAAAAGAACATGAGGAGATTGTTGTACTGGCTCACAAAGTCATCGCAGCATATTCAAAAAATGATGATGAGCTTACAAAAAAAGAGTTAAGAGCACTTAATTCTATTGCTGTTGATCATCTCATGAATGAAGATATAGAGTTCTACAGATTACTCAAAGATCAAAAAAGACTACATGGAGATACCGAAGCACTTGTCCATGAATTTACACAAACATTTAAAGGAACAAAGCATCTACTTATGTCTTTTTTGACAAAATACACACAACCCAATGCTGTCCTAGATGAAACTTTTTTTCAAACTTTCAATGAAATAGTTGGCGTTCTAGCAAAAAGAATAGCCTTTGAAGAAGAAAATCTTTATACAGAACTAAGTAAATAAATATAAAATTTACACACTCAACAAAGTACGTTTTTGTACTTCTACTCATTCTACAGCTCTAACTAGCTATAGAATGCCTATCAAACTCCAACTAAGAAGGAAAAATCACTTAATCTCTAAAGCTTAAAACTTTAGGGTTGTGATTGTTACTTGACCCCTACTTTTTTTCTTTATTAACCTCAGTTAAAGCAGAAGCTACTATTCCTGCTGGAATACCAACAATACCTAAACCTATTAATAGCATTATAGTAGTAAATATTTTACCACCAATTGTTATTGGGTATACATCACCATAACCTACTGTAGTTAATGTAGCAACTGCCCACCACATAGCATCAAAAATACTACCAAAATTTTTAGGTTGTGCTTCATTTTCAAAATAATATATTCCAACTGATGCAAGATAAAATATAATTAGAGTAAGTATAAAAAATATTATAAATTCTTCTTTTGCATTTATAATAGCTTTTTGAAATTTATCTAAAGTTCTATTATATCTTACTAATTTTAATAATCTAAATAAGCGAAATAGTCTAAAGACTTTTATTGTTCTTAAATCAATAAAATATGTTAAATAAAATGGTAGTATTGCTAGAAAATCTATTATTCCATAAAAACTAAAAATATATTTTAATTTTTTATCTGCTGTATAAATTCTAACTATATATTCAAAAGTAAATATAATAACTGTGAATTTTTCAAAAATATTTAAAATGTCTATTGTTTTCTCTGATAAATCAGGTATTGTTTCTATTGAAAATGTAATAATTGATAGAATTATTAAAACTTGAATAGATATATCAAATATTTTACTTCCTATATTATCATTTACTTCAACTAAATTTTTTAGATAAAATTTCATCTTTTATTATCCTCGTAATTCATTTGTTTTAAGAAATACAAATCCTACTAGGGTTTGTATTTCTCTCCAAGTATTTATTATAATATTTGTAGTCTAGTTATTTCTAACTTTCACTTTTCTTTTTATCACCTGCTTTTTGAGCTGGTGTTCTATCTTTGCCTGAATTACATTGATGATTGTGACTACCGTCATCTTTCGTACATTTAGGTTTACAAGTTTCTTCTGCCATATTAATCCTTTTATCTGAAATTTACCATTTGATTTAACAAATAGGCATACACAAAATTTATTTTAATAACTTAATATTATAAATCTTGAATACAACTATTCATTCAATCCCATTATAGCGTAAGTGGCTTTGTAACGCTAATTATATGGTCAAAAGAAGCCGTTATAAAAAATGAGCCTACGGTGAAGCTAAATTGCTAAACCGATTGGTACTTTGTTAAAGTGCTTCTTCATCTTCTTCATCGGTTCTGATACGTAGGACTGAATCTATCGAACTTACAAATATTTTACCATCACCTATTTTACCTGTTTTGGCAGCATGAGAGATAGCATCTACTGCTTTTTGTGCATATTCCTCATCTGATACTATGATTTCTATCTTTACTTTAGGGATAAACTCTACTACATATTCTGCACCACGGTAGAGTTCTGAGTGTCCTTGTTGTCTTCCATATCCTTTGACTTCTGAGACGGTCATGCCTTCTATGCCTATCTCTACGAGGGCATCTTTCACTTCTTCTAGTTTAAATGGTTTGATGATTGCTTCTATTTTTTTCATTGTATATTCCTTTGTTTAATTGTTAGACTTCTTAAGAAATTCTTTGGAATCGGAGTGTTTACACCCGAACAAGACGAGGCTAAAGCCATCGTTTCCTAGTTTTGCAAGAACTCTATTATTTAGTTTGGAGCAAAGCAATGCTTTGCCTAGTGTAATTCTATCAGATAGAGCGTCTAAATTCAGGATAGGCTTCTAGCCCACATTCTTCGATGTCAAGTCCTTGTAACTGTTCGTCGTCAGAGGCTCTAAAAGGTGTGATTTTGTTGATAAGGTACATCACGATAAAAGATGTACTAAAAGAAAAGACACCCACTACCAACACCCCTTTGACCTGAGACCAAAGTGAGACATCTGCAAATATGGCTACGGCGATAGTCCCCCAAATACCATTGAGCAAGTGTACAGACAATGCACCTACGGGGTCATCTAATCTTAATTTATCAAAAAGTGCTACACCATAAACGACGATAACCCCTCCGATAGCACCCACATAAATAGGGGTATAAATATCAAACATATCTGCCCCAGCTGTGACCGAGACTAGCCCACCTAATGCACCATTGAGTATCATGGTAATATCAAATCTTTTGTATTGCACATACATAACAAGTCCTACGGTAATCGCTCCTGCTAAACCCCCTGTATTGGTATTCATGATAGTAAGTGCCACAAGGTCTGCGTTTTCTTTGCTCGATATTGCACCTACTGACCCACCATTAAATCCAAACCAACCTATCCATAGAAGTAAAGCACCTAAGACAACTAAAGGTATATGAGAAGCAGGAATCACACGTATCTTACCATCTTTGGTATAACGTCCACGGCGTGGTCCTATGATGAGTATCGCTGCTAACAATGCCCATGCTCCTGTAGAATGTATCACGGTACACCCTGCTAAGTCGTGCATAGAAGAGATGTCAAAAGGTGTACCCTCTAAAAAGTTTGTTCCCCATGTAACATTGACTACCAAAGGATAAATCAATCCTGCCATCACTATGGTAAATAAAGCCAAAGGGATAATACGTGTTCTTTCACTTACCCCTCCTGACATAATATTAACGGTTTTACCTACAAATGCCATTTGAAAAAGAAAAAATGCCCAAGCACTAATACCCGTTTGAAACTCCCAAGAACCAAAAGCCATTTTATACCCTATGAGCAAAAATGCCATAGAAGCCACAGCATAGACCATGATATTGACCGTGAGTACAGCCGTTACATTTTTGGTACGGACAAGCCCTGCTTCTAACATAGCAAAACCTGGTACCATAAAGATAATAAGTGTCATTGCAAAAAGTGCAAAAAGTGTATCAATAACGTAATTCATTTCCATATAATTAACCTTTTTAATTGAATAGTATAAGTATAACTGTTCATAAAAAATAATCCAAGCATTCTATGCTTAGTTAATAGGCAATTTTAATAAAAAAGAGAAAAGAGGAAATTTAAAGTTGATTAATTATTAATCAGAAGAATAAGTGATAAGAATAGGGAATGAAGTAGATGATAGATAAGGAAAGACCTTATCTATCGTTTTATCTGTGACACTTAGCTACAAAGCATCTGTATCTATTTCATCGGTTCTAATACGAAGAACAGAATCAATTGTACTTACAAATATTTTACCGTCACCGATTTTACCTGTTTTAGCTGCTGCTGCGATAGCTTCTACAGCTTTTTGAGCAAAGGCATCATCGGATACTACGAGTTCAATTTTGATTTTAGGTATAAACTCTACCACATATTCTGCCCCTCTATAGAGTTCAGAATGTCCTTGTTGTCTACCGTAACCTTTGACTTCTGATACAGTCATACCTTCTATACCTACTTCTACAAGAGCGTCTTTGACATCTTCTAGTTTGAAGGGTTTAATAATTGCTTCTATTTTTTTCATGATTTTAATCCTTTATACTTGTATAGTACAACAAATCCCCTTAGGAATTTGTCACTGTTTCACCGTGAATAGTTTCATCTAGTCCATTGTGTTCTGTTTCTTCATCTACTCTTGCTCCACCTGTAAGTGCTGAGGCAATATAATATACAACGATTGTACCAACAAGTGTCCATGCTCCAACGATAAGTACAGATTCAACTTGTACCATAAATTGTCCCATTCTGTCACCAGATTCTTTGAGAGGTCCATCCCATAAAAGGTCTTTGTCATCAAGTGCCAAGAATGCTGTAGCCAACGCTCCCCATAGACCTGCTAAGAAGTGAATACCAAAGGCATCAAGAGAATCGTCATAACCAAATACTTTTTTGAGTTTAATCACACCGAAGAATGCAACGATAGCACCAACAATCCCTAGAATAAACGCACCACCTACAGAAACAAATCCAGCAGCAGGAGTAATAGCAACAAGTCCAGCGATAATACCAGAAGCAATCCCTAGAAGTGTAGGCTTTTTAAAGACAATCCACTCTAATAACATCCATGTAATACCTGCAACTGCTGTAGCAACAGTTGTAGTCATCACGGCTAATCCTGCAATAGCATTTGCACCAAAGGCAGAACCACCATTAAATCCATACCAACCAAACCATAGTAAAGATGCACCAACGGCTGTAAATAGAATACTATAAGGTTTCATAGGCACTTTGTTGTAATCCATTCTTTTTCCAACAAGAATTGCAAGAACAAGACCTGCTAAACCACCATTCATGTGTACAACTGTACCACCTGCGAAGTCTAAAGCACCATGAGTCATTAGAACACCTCCACCCCATACCATGTGTGTAATAGGAGCATAAACAAGAAGTCCCCATAATACAACGATTACCATCCATGTAGAAAACTTCATTCTACCGATTACTGAACCCGAAGCAATCGCTACAGTAATCGCTGCGAATGTCCCTTGGAATGCAATAAATACATAAGTAGGATAAGTCCCTGATAAATCAGTCCATTTAATACCATCAAGCATAATATGGTTAAATCCACCAAATACATTTTGAAGCATTGGGTCTGCTGATGTACCAAAAGCGATTGAATATCCTGCGATTATCCATACAACAAATGCCATAACAAATGCACCCATTACCATGGCATAAGTATTCAAAACATTTTTAGAACGCGTCATCCCACCATAAAATAGTGCCAAACCAGCAGGTGTCATCAACAATACCAATGCCGTAGAAATCATCATCCACGCCGTGTCTCCTGAGTCTAGTTTATCTTCTGCAAAAGCGAAGATGGGCAAGAACAATGCCATAAGAGCTGAAAGTTTTAAATTCATGCTATATCCTTTTAATTAATTTTACACCATAATCATAACATTAAAAGTTGTTTTTTGCATCTATAGTGTGATTAAATTTTAATCACATTAAAACTAAAAGTGGATTTTACAACTCTTGACCTCGCTTATCCTACCCTTGCTCTGCGATAAGGCTATCTAGTCTCTCTTTTAATTCTCCTACTGCAAAGGGGTCTTCCATCGTTAAATCAACTCCAAACCATCAACAAACCTAAAATCCTTAAGATTATAAGTAAAAAGAGGAGCATCTAAAACCAAAGCTGTTGAAGCAATAAGCCCATCAGGAATATCTAAATTATGGCTTTTAGCATAAGTCTTAATAAGTGTAGTAGATTGTTTAGAGATAGTTTGATTTATATCAATAATTTCAAAAAGAGCAACAAACTTTTCAAGCTTTTTAACTTCTACTTTGTTCAATGCTCCATAAAAAAGTTCCATAACGGTAATAGAGGAGATAGCCAACGGACAATTAAAGGATTGTACTTTCTCAATGGTTGAGTGATTGTCTTTTAAAATTTCAATCAATACATTGGTATCTAAAACTATCATTTCCAAGCTTGTTTCCGTATAAATTCTTGTGTTATATCCCTATCTTTCCAAATCCCTGCAAATTCAGAAAATCTATTTTTTGGTTCTGTTGGAGGTGATATATTTTTTTGAATATCTGTAATAATCTCTAAACCATCATTTTTAAAACGACTTAAAAGCCACATTATCCTATCAAAAAGCTGTTTATTTTGAATATTTAGTGTAATGGTCATACTTATCCTTTTTTGTTTTCTTTTATTATATTTAAATTTATAAAGGCTTTTGCTTTAACTAACTCATCACCCACCCCCAACAATCCCAATCTCCCTATCACTCAACCCATAAACCTCATAAGCCAACCTATCAACCTCATCAACACTCTCTTGAATCAATATCTCCAATTTCTCAATCTCCTCTTTTATCTCTATCTTGTCAACAGTATTTAAACGCTCATAGAACTTTTTATATTTTTATACAATTGTAAAAGTTAAATCATTTACATCTAAACCTATTTCTTCTATCAATACTCTTAATCGTGATAAAATAGCTTCTGCACTTAAGTTTGTATAAATATAAAATTCATTTATTTTATAACTATCTCTTACTTTTGCGAGTCCTTCATAATTATAATTGTTATCTACTATAATTTGTTTAAATTTAATAGGGTCAAGTTCATATAGCATTGATGAAATAATTCTATAGAAATCTTTCCAACTATTAAGTATCTTTTCTTTTTCTTCCATAAATTTAAAAGATAATATCTTTTCACCAGTAAAACTTATATCATCATCATTTAATGTAAATATTTTTAAATTATCCTCTTCTGATTGATATGTACTATGTGGCAAAGTCCAAATTATTAATGCTCTATCTTTTAAATCATTTGCACGATTTATAATTTTTTCTTCATTCCAATCTTCTAAACTATGTAATGCTTTATTTAAAAATAATCTACTTTCTTTAAATCCTTTTTGCATATCTCTTTTTTCTAGGAAGGATTTATTACTTAGTTTTGAGTTGTACCCTGTTAATGTAATATTGCCTAATGTATGTAAATATTTTTCATGTATCACTTCATAGTTAGACCCCAATGATTCTCGCCAAATAGGTGTAAGCTTCTGTGGCATAATATGTTCAATAGTTAATATATTATTACTAATTAAATTTTCAATATCAACTCGTTCTTTATTATCATAATTTTCTAATTGTTCCAATAAAAAAAGTTTATTTTTACTTTTAAAATTATATATATCTTTTTGAACTATTTTTAATCCAAACTCTTCATCATTTGGAAATCTTCCCGTTAGTTTTTTTCTAGTAATAATGTATTTAAATATTTCAAGATAGTGTTCTTTAAAATCATTATATTTTTTTATTTCTCTAGCCATAGTCATAAAAATTTTATTTAAAGCATTGGTAGGAACTTCACAGATTAATCTTCTAAATACAAATACTACAATAATATTTAATATTGATTTTATATCTTCCTCACAAATTATACCATTGTCTTTATCTTCAAATATCTCCATTATAAATGGATAGGTTACAACACTTTCTAATCTATTTATCTTGTTTAAAATAAGACTAATTTCATCAGTATTTACTTTTGAGTTAATGATTTTTTTATAGTATGTAGAAAATTTTAATAAATCTTTTAGTAATTCTTCTATATTTACAATATTATTGGTTACATATCTTTTAAAATGTAAATATACTTTATTTTTATTTGGAATTGTTCTTTCTTTTATGGTTAAATAATCTCTAATAAAATCACTAACATTGTAATTTGTATTCTCTTCTATTTTATTCCAGTAAAAAGTATAAAATCTTTCTTGTGTTGACGAATTTTCTTTCATTAAAATAAAATTTCTAACTTTATCTGCTTCTTTTAAATCTAAACCTGTTGAATTTAAACTTTCAAAAATTAATTGAGGGTCATCTTCTCCATTTTTTAATTCAATATCAACTATTATCAGTTGTTTTATTGCTAAAAATAATTTATCTATTGATAGTTCTTTTTTTAATATTCTTTCATAAAAATATTGAAAATTTATTGTAATATTTGTATCTTGTATATAATCATTTTCTTCTTTAAAAAGTGAAGCAAAAGCATTCTTGTCATTTTTAACAGGTTTTAGTCTAATTTTTTTATCATCTTTAGAATATTTATTAATCAAATATTCATCTTTTATTTGTTCTTTATTAACATTTGTTTGAAGTAAATTATTATTTATTATTTTATATATTGCTAATAATAGTAGTGATAGTGTTGTTAACCTTTGTTGTCCATCAATTATTAGATACTCTAAATCTTCACCATCATCATGATAAATAGATACAATTGAGCCTAGAAAATGTGTACGATTTGTTTTAGAAATATCTATCAAATCATCAAATAATTGTTTACATTGTTCTTTTTTCCAATCATAATTTCTTTGATAAACTGGTATTATAAAATGCTTATCAGAACCTTCTAAAAACCTTGTAAATTTTTTTTCATTTGCTTTCAATTTATTTTCTCCATTATGCTAATTTTATTTTTCGTTTTAGAAAATTTCTTTAAGCCTTTTTGTTTTATCATTTTATCTAAAATTAGGTTTAAAGTTTATTTACCACATACTCACACAAGAAGAGGGATTTCTAAATAGATAGCATTTTCTTTTAGGATAAGCTTTATTTGACTTTGTGTAGCGAGGACTTGTATCTCATCATCAGCATCATTGTATCGACCATTGGCTTGGATAACTAGTTGTACAATAGCAATCTTTTTTTCTTCTATAATGACGTGCTTTCCGATAAGAAACTTTAAAGAAACGTCCATAGAGTCAGAAGATTTAAATGCATTAAATGCCTTTCTTAAAAGTTTGGAAAAGTTATTTTGGTCGATTTTTAGATGTGGTAAATCTTGGTCAGTTAAGAGTTTGAGAGGATTGGTATTTTTGGTTCTAAAGAGTGCGATATTTGCTTCTAGTAAAATATTAATATCTGTGAGTATAAGCTTTTTCGTTTCAAGCTTATGTTTGGGCTTTAGACGTGGTGTATTGTACAACCGAAGCGAAATTTCTGTCTCATTTTCATATCCCACCGTAATCGCATAAAAAAGAAATGAATCATACGCCAAAGAGAGAGTCGTAGTCTTGTATCCAAAAAATTTAGGGGCATAAGAGAGTGCTATATCATAAAGCTCTTGTTTGGACACATACCCAAACAAAATCTCTGAAGCATTATTTAGATAGATAATTTTACCTTGATTAGAAAACAGTATAAAAGGACTGTTATCCCACTCGACAAAGGATTTAAAATTAATGGATGTTGTGTTCATGTATTTTTTTCCTTAGTGTATTTCTATTGATACCCAAAATCTGTGAAAGTTGCAGTTGAGAACCAAACTTTGCAAGACCTGCTTCGATAAGAGGCTTTTCATACAATCCCAAATATTCTTTATATCCATCATTGCCTTTTAGTTGCTTCAATAAATAGTGATAGAGTATCTCTTGAATATCTTTATCATCCATCGTCTGTTTATTAATATAAGAAAAAATAGATTTTTTTAAACTTTTACTATTTTTACTAAGATTAAGATAGAGTTTGCTCATGTCTATAGTATTGGGTTCTATCATCAAAGTATTACAGGCTTCTTTTATAAAATATTCTTTGAGATAATTTACATCTTCAGGACGTTCTTTAAGAGGTGGCATCATATAGATAAATGCAAAAATATCATCTATAATAGAAGCATTACCCATATAACTAGCCGTTGCGATGATACGTTTATTAGAAAAGTCCAAAATATTATGGTTGTTAATCTTTTCAAAATCTGTGATAATCAATTCATCATTATGCTCTAAAGCTGATATTAATTCTTCTTTATTATCCCCCGAAACTATAGTAGCATTGGGAAATAGATAACGTGCCAATGACTTCTTACCTGTATGGGATTCACCTATGATGATAGAGGAGACATACAGCGTTTTGGTAAGATTAAAACTCTTAATGATATGTTGTATCTTTTGTGATGTGGTAAAAAATGTTTCCATAGATGCTCTTTTATGTGATTAATTATTAATCATACCATATTTTTACTGTTAGTTACTCCCAAGCATCATTTGAAGTTTGGCTTTGTATGCCTCATGATTATACGATTCAATCCTAGCTACACCATCTTCTACAGCTTGTTTGGCAACAGCAGAAGCTACCCATACAAGAGCATCTTGATTAAATGGCGTAGGGATAATATGGTCTTTCCCAAATTCTACATCATGGTTATTGTAAGCTTTTTTAACACTATCAGATATAGGTTCTTTGGCAAGTGCTGCCAAAGCATGAGCAGCTGCCATCTTCATGTTTTCTGTGACTTTTGTGGCTCTTACATCCAATGCCCCTCTAAAGATAAAGGGGAAACCCAAGACATTATTGACTTGATTTGGATAATCACTTCTTCCTGTACCCATGATAACATCATCTCTAACTTCTGCCACTTCTTCAGGGAGTATTTCAGGTGTAGGATTGGCAAGGGCAAAGATAATTGGATTCTTTGCCATTTTTGCTACCATTGATTTTTTTAATGCCCCAGCACGACTAAGTCCTAAAAACATATCAGCACCATCGATAGCATCATCTAGTGTGAGAGCATCTGTATCTATGGCAAACGCTTGTTTATATTTATTCAAATCATTTCTACGTGTAGAGATAACGCCTTTGCTGTCACACATGATTAGATTTTGTACACCTAGTTTTTTATACATTTTAGCACATGAAATACCAGCAGCCCCTGCCCCATTGACTACGATTTTAATCTCTTCTATCTTTTTACCCGTAATTTCAAGTGCATTCATCAGTCCTGCTGTGGTAATAATCGCCGTACCGTGTTGGTCATCGTGAAACACTGGAATATCTAGCATCTCTTGAAGTCTTGTCTCTATCTCAAAACATTTTGGTGCTTTGATGTCTTCTAGGTTAATGCCCCCAAAAGTAGGGGCAATGGCTCTACATACCTCTATGATTTTATCTGTATCTCTTTCATCTAGCTCAATATCAAAGGCATCAACATCAGCAAACTTTTTAAATAAGACAACCTTACCTTCTAGTACAGGCTTCCCTGCCAATGCACCAATATCACCCAATCCAAGTACAGCCGTACCATCTGAAATTACAGCAACAAGATTGCCTTTATTTGTATAGTTATACGCCAATTGCTCATCTTTTTCAATCGCCAAACAAGGAATCGCCACACCTGGGGTATAAGCCTTTGATAAATCTTCTTGCGTATTACATGGTTTGGTTATCGTAATACCAATTTTACCACCTTTATGATACGCCAATACACTTTTTTCTCTATCTGTCACGGTATATCCTCATTGTTATTTTATGACATTTTATCTAATTTTATTAGAATCCTATACCAACTATCTCTAATCCTTCTATTTTTTATCTACTATTGTGCTTAAATTTGTTATGATTTTCTATCATTTTAGTACAAAAGGCATCGCATTAAAACACTATTTCAAAGATTTCATAACCAATTTTCTTATCTTGAAATAGAACCCTTAGTTGCATACTTTTCTATTTTAGGTGGTATAGAAGAGCGTATAGAGCTAGACTACTTTGAAGATATATCTGCCATGCTACAAAGGGTTTTTGTAGATAATTTTGATACTGCTTCTACTTTAGTTTCTCCCTCTTATCTACTAGAATCCCCTTATAAAGAGCTACTTATGGCAGTAGCCCATGGTGATGGTAAACGCTATACAGCCTTGCGAAAATCCAAACTTTCAGAAGCACTAGGAGAGAGCCTCATCACAGAGCTTGTCTCTTTGGGTATTCTAACGATAGAGTACTCACGAGAATCTCCTCTACGTATCCACCCTAAACACAAACTAAAAAAAGAACAACGTAGCTACCGTATCCAAGATAAACTGCGATTTGTACAGCCCTTTATGCGTTTTTGGTTTGGGTTTGTCTCCCCCTATCAAAAAGAGTTAGCCTTAGGTAAAGGAGAAATGTTTTTAGCCCATTTCCAACAACATCACGAACGCTTACACTCCCTAGTCTACGAACAGCTCTGCAATGCCCTCCTCCTAGACTCTTTCCACACAAGCCAAAAGATACTCTCTCACGGAAGCTACTGGAACATCCACAGTGAGTTTGACATCCTAGCTATCACACAAAACAAACAAATCATCTTGGGTGAGTGTAAATACAAAGACCGTATCGTATGCAAAAATGAACTCAGTAAACTAAAAGCAAAAGCCCTAGAATCAGGCATAAAAGTAAATACTTACGCCCTATTTTCCAAAAGTGGATTCTCCAAAGAACTCTTACAGCTCAATGAAAAAAATGTACTTTTATTTGATTTGGATGATTTACATACACTTCTTTGAATGATTTTATCTACTATTGTGCTTAGGTTGGTTAGAATATTTTACTATACTTCTCTCTTCTTAAAGGAATAAAATGTTTAAATTTATATGCCCAATTTTACTATTCTTAACACCTTTTCTCATGGCTAAAAACCTTTCATTTGAACAAAGAGGGGTTTTAGTCACACTCAAAGACAAACAAGGAAAAGCATATAAAATAACGGTAAAACGAGTTATACCAGAAGAGTGTAAAAAGGTTTTGATTAATAATACAACATTTTGGACAGGAGACTTCGCACATAAATCTGTACCAAAAGCATGTAAATCTACTTATGTGCATACCAAAGGAAAACTATTACCGATGCATCTTGATGTTGACCTAGAGACCTATGGAGAGCTTGAAATACTCTTTACCCTCAAAGAGATGAAAAGCAATCCTAATCTGCTCCTCATAGACAGTCGTAAAAAACAATGGTTTACCTACCGTACCATACCAGGGGCCATCAATATGCCTTTTGATTATTTTAAGCAAAGAGATGAATATGAGTTTGAATTTGAATTTGCATTAAAGTACTTAGGTGCAGTCAAAGATGAAGATGGTGATTATGATTTTGACAATGTAAAAACCCTCGTCATTTTTTGTAATGGTCCATGGTGTAGGCAATCTCCAGATATGATATTTGCCCTCATGGAAATAGGCTATCCTCCAGAAAAGCTAAAATGGTACCGTGGAGGTATGCAAGACTGGCTTAGTGCAGGTATGACATCTACACGCCCCTAATAAATGAGATGTGATGCTAAGTAAAATATATTGTACTGCCTGTGCTTCTACCCATATAAAAATTGTGGGGAACTATTATCAATGCTTACATTAGGTCATTTTCATACAATTCTAAGCAATAACAAAGAATAAATATGTTTAAAATAAGCTATGAAAATAGAAATAAAAGAACTCATTGATATAGAGATGACCCTAGAGATATTAGAAAAGTTACCAG
>JAMOTK010000056.1 GCA_027062365.1 Sulfurovum sp. | reverse complement strand
TTTTTATGAAGATGATGAATGTTTTAAGTATTTACGATGTTGAATCACTTTTTACCTTTAAAGAACAAATCGGGGATATGATGGGTATGGAACTTTGAGTTGTGTAGAAAGGTATGATTTTAGGGGATACTAAACCACCTGTGATTCTTTCTGATAATAATGCCACTGTAGCAGAAAATCAAAAAAATGCTATTACATTATATGCTACAGATGAAAATGATGTTATCTATAGTATTAGTGAAGGTAATAGTAGTCTTTTTGAAGTCAATGCTACTTCAGGGGTCGTTACATTTATCGATGCCCCAGATTATGAGAGTGGTATCATAGTCTATACTTTTCTCGCTACATTTACAGATAGAGCGCATAACGCTTCTACACAAGAAGTGACTATCTATATTTTAGATATAGTAGAAAGTTTGGTACTTAAAAAAACAGGACAAAGAAAAATATATGATGAAGATGGGTTAGAGGTACTAGATGGTAGTATCAAAGATGATGGATTTTATCAGTCAGGTGTGAAGCTACAATATTCAAGAGATGAGGACAACGAAACAGTGAGTGATACTATCACAGGATTGATGTGGGCTGATGATGATGCCGTCAATTATACAAGAAAAAAGTGGGTCACACAAAGTAACTATGATGCAGGAGATGACTTAAATACCAGTGGCGATACAGCAAGTACGTATTGTGATAATCTTATTTTAGGAGGCTATTTAGATTGGAGACTCCCAACGATAGAGGAGTTGACGTATATTTCGGATAAAACCAAATTGAATCCTGCCATAGATACAGTGTTTCAAAATGTAATGTCTAACTATTATTGGTCTTCTTCAACGGTGATAGATAGTAGCAATGATGCATGGATGGTTTCATTTAACTCAGGAGATGATGCTTGGAATTATAAATCTAAGTCATATTATGTACGTTGTGTAAGAGTCATACCCTAAGTACTAATCCAATGTATAAAAAGGAGTAAAAATGAAAATAATTTTTTTAGTGATGCTGATTTTTTCGATATTCGTCTATGCTGATTTTAGTAGAGACAATGTCAATAACATCGTAACAGATAACACTACAAAACTACAATGGCAAGATGATGTGAATGCAAGTATACTAATCAAAACATGGGTTGAAGCTATTAATTATTGTGAAGCTTTAGAAGTAGGTGGGTATAATGATTGGCGATTACCCAATGCTATTGAACTTTATTATATCGCAGATAGAAGCAAAAAAAATCCTGCGATTGATGTCTTGTTTCAAAATGTAGCCTTAAGTGGGTATTGGTCTTCTACAACGGTATTTTCTTATGAAGATTTAGCTTGGGTAACGTACTTTGATTATGGAAATGATAGTTCTGAAACCAAATATATCACACGTTATCTACGTTGTGTTAGAATAGGAATATAAAGATGAGATGGGATAACAGTGAAATGGTATAACAGTGTTAAAATTAAATTATTAGGATTTTTTCTTGTAGTTGCAATATTTTTTCTTGCTTCTATTGTCATTATCTTTGATATGATTAGAGAAGAGTCTTTAATGAAGTCAGCACCGATAGTCTCCTCTGCTATGACTTCTGAGATATTGAGAGATACCACCAATACACGTAATAAAATGGAAGAATTGGTACTTACCTTGGCTTCGGTAGCCAAAGAAGACATTAAAAATATTAATGTTATTAGCTCAATATTTTCAGCACAAGAAGACAGTATGATTGTGAGTGGAGGTATTTGGCTTGAACCCTATGCCAAAGGGATTGATGAAGAAAATCATTTACACTTTTTTACCAAGAACAAACAAAATACTTTTATCCAAACCCAAGGGTATCTCAAAGAGCATCCCTCAAAATATAGAGAGATGGAGTTTTATGTAACAGCTAAATATATCCCAAAAGGTAAAACATTTTGGACAAAAGTATATACCGATCCTAAGACTAATATACCGATGGTTACTGTTGTTTCGCCTATCTATGATAAAGAAAAATTTATCGGTGTAGCCTCTGTTGATATTATGATTAAAAGTGATAAAAATCAACTTTTTAAGCATATTATGGAATTTAAAAATGAATATGTAATGATTATCGGTAGAACAGGTGAAATCATAGCTAGGTCAGATATTTTAGACAAAGAATTTAAAAATAAAAACAATATTTATGATGTAATATCAGTTAAATTTGCTACTTTATTTTCACATATACATCCTGAATTAGAAAAAGAAATATTGTCAGATACATTTGACCCTAAATTGGCTCAAAAATTAACCAAAGAGAGTGATGGTATAGATGCCTCTGATGGCAAAAGAATTACGTCTTTGATACAATTGAGAAAAGAAAACAGTGAAAGAACCTTGGTCAATAAAGTGTATTTTATAGAAAATGACTTACTCTTAGGTGAAAAAAGTATTGTTTCTACCTATCATTTTCCTTTTACATATTGGAAATTAGTGATAGGCATACCTGCCAATAAAGTATTAGCCCAAAGTAATGAAACCTATAAAGATATTATGATTGTAACCATTATTCTTACGATATTGACTACGCTATTTGGTTTTTTATTATTGAGAAATATTTTTATAAAACCTATCGAATCTATCAATATCCAGTTAAAAAATAATCTTCAAGACCCTAAAAATAAATATAAATTTTTGTATTCTACAGACAAAGGAGAAATAGGTACACTTGTAGAAAATCTTAATACAAGAACCTTTGCATTAAGTAGCTCCTTAGAAAGAGAAAAAATAGAAATTAAAAAGCGTTTAGAGAATGAAAAGTTACTGATTCAACAGTCTAAAATGGCTGCTATGGGAGAAATGATGGACGCTGTAGCCCATCAATGGAAACAACCACTCAATGCCCTAAGTCTTTATAGTGAACTCATCAAAAGTGATTTTGACGCAGGAGAAGTAGATAAAAACTATATTACAGAATTTAGTAAAGATACACAACTACAGATAGAACACATGGTCTCAACACTAGATGAATTTAGAAGGTTTTTTCGTCCCAATGAAAAGACCCAAGATTTTGACCTTTTAGAGGTGCTTGACTCTGTACTGTTCTTGACCAAAGATGAATTTATGAAGCACCGTATCACAGTGAACATTGAGCAAAAAGACAAGATAGCACTGCATGGTTCACCCAATGAATTTAAACATTTGATACTCAATCTCATTAGTAACGCTAAAGATGCTTTTATTGATAACAAGATAGAAAAAAGAGTGATTCGTATCTCTTTGATAGAAGAAGACGATAAAGCAAGACTAGAGATAAAAGACAACGCAGGAGGTATCCCCAACGATGTCATAGACAATATCTTCAAAGCAAATGTAACGACCAAAGAAGCCACCAATGGTACAGGTATCGGACTTTACATGAGTACCCAAATCGCCCAAAAACATGGAGCAACACTTGAAGCCCTTAATCACAATGACGGTGCATGTTTTATCGTAAAGTTTGGGGTTTTGTAAGGTTGTTTAAAAGTCATAGCTCAATATATTTTTTGTAGTTGGTATCCCCACGTGGACTCGAACCACGAGCTACGCCTTAGGAGGGCATGGCTTTATCCAGTTAAGCGATGAGGACAGTGTGTAGTGAAATTCTACACTTTTTTGACCTTTTTTTAGATTAATCTATGGTGATAATATCTATGAGTTCTACACCATCACAGTCTTTTTTGCTTCGTTTGTGCTTTTTGGCATCTTCTTCGGCTAGTTCTAGTAAATCAGCAAAATCATTTTTGCTTGTATTAAACTCAAAAACTTCTTTTTGTGTGCTGATATAGATGAGGGTTTCTTCTTTTGCACTAAGGGCTAGATTTCTAAGTCCTGAAGCAAACTCACTTTTAATGGCTTTCATAATCTTTTCATTTTTGAGTATCTCATTTAAACTTACCTCTTTGCTTACATCATTTTGACACATAACTGTGTAACTTACTTTTATCATACCTTCCACCTTTTACTCCTTTGTGTGTTTATATGTAATCATAGTATATTTTACAATCATTACTTAAAAATATGTCAAATTGACAGATTAATGCAGATATTACCGAAAAAAAGATACACTTTCTATAAAATAATATTTAGGGAGACTTCAATTGAAAAATAGACAATATTCAGTCAAGATATTTGAAACAACAATAGAAGAAGATGAAAAGTTCAAAGCATTTTTTGATACCAATTATATACTCTTTAAAGAGCATCTTATCCTGATTAATGGAGATATGAGTAGTGATATAGAAGCATATCTAAAAGAAAAGAAGTTTAAATATCTACACAATGCTATACTTCCTGAAGGGCGTTCACGTCATACCCCAGCACGAAAAAGTATCAAAAAAAATGTGACAGGGTACGAATATACTAGCCTACAAGATGAGGTAAATGCACTAGAAGTAGAAAATGGAGTCAATGAACAAATAGCCCAAGCAGAGATACAAAAGCTTAAAAGTGCTATGAAAACACTCTCTAATAAAATGGAAAATAATCTAACAGTACTTGATAGCATTATCCGAAGTGGACGAGAGCTTAAAATAGAAGGTGATTTGTTACTTCTTAACCGTGTCAATAGTGGGGCGATGATACATACCACAGGAAATCTTATCATCACCCAAGTAGTGGAAGGTGCATTACGTTGTGATGGAAATTTTATGATGATTACTGTCTCTCCTAAAGCAAATATTATATTTAATGGGGTCATCGTAGACAATGATTTATTAGAAAATAAACTAAATCGTATCGAATTAAAAGAACGAGAAATATTCATCACACCAGTGATAAAAAAGGAAATAAATTGGGCATAGTAATAGCAGTAATTAGTGGAAAAGGTGGCGTTGGTAAGACAACAGCTACAGCAAATATCGGATTGGGTATTGCCTTAAATCAAAAAAAATGTGTGGTTGTTGATTTTGATATTGGTCAACGTAACTTAGATATGATTTTGGGTTTAGAAAACCGTGTTGTATATGATTTGGTGCAAGTAATGGATGGCGAGGCTAGTATCAAACAAGCTATTATCAAAAGTAAAGTAAGTGACAATCTTCATTTTTTAGCCGCATCACAAACCAAAGACAAAAGTGTCTTAAGTTCTGAAAAAGTCAAAGCATTAGTAGAGGGGCTTCAAGAAGAGTATGAATATGTAATTTTGGACTCTCCTGCTGGTATAGAGAGTGGGTTTGAACATACGATTGAATTTGCTGATACAGCCATAGTCGTAGTAAACCCTGAAGTTTCATCTATTCGTGATGCTGACCGTGCCATTGGTATTTTAGATGCCAAATCTCAAAAAGTCAAAGATGGTGAAGAGGTACGTAAATTTCTGATAGTCAATCGTATCTCTGCTGAGATGGTACAAAAAGGAGAAATGCTAAATAGTGAAGATATTTTAGACATATTAAATATTAAACTTTTAGGAAAAGTACCAGAAGATAAAGGTGTTATCGATGCCTCTAATCAAGGTAAACCTATTATCTTAGATAAAAAGTCTATGGCAGGAGAAGCGTATGCACGTATAGCAGGGCGTATATGTGGACAAGATATTGCCATAAAAGATATAGAGCATCCTCATACAGGTGTATTCAAAAAGCTTACGGGGATGTTTAAATAATGTTTGGATGGTTAAATAAAAAAGAGAGTGCGTCTATTGCTAAAGATAGACTCACGATTGCTATCATGTCAGATAGGGACAATCTAGCAGAGTTTCCTTTTATGGATGAACTAAAAAATGAAATCATGGAAGTCGTCAAAAAATATGTAGGTGTAAAAACAGTAGAAATAAAAAAAGAGATAGAAGGTGAGATTGAAGCCCTATCTATAGAAATAGAACTAGATAAAAACAGTAGAAGATAGCCTTTATCTTCTTTTGTTTTATTCAAATTGCTCTTTAAGTATCTCTTGGGCTTGTATCATATCTTTGTCTCCACGACCTGAGAGATTGACTAAGATAGTTTTTCCTTTTATCTCTTCAAGTTTCATCTTTTTGAGATAGGCTATGGCATGTGAACTTTCAAAAGCAGGGATAATCCCTTCTTTTTGTGAGAGCCATACAAAGGCATCTAGGGCTTCGTCATCTGTGATGTGGTCATAGGTAACGATGTTTTCATCTTTCAAAAATGCGTGTTCTGGCCCAATCCCTGGGTAGTCAAGTCCTGCTGATATAGAATGGGCTTCTTGAATTTGCCCATCTTCATCTTGGAGTAGGTAGCTTAGTTGTCCATGAAGTACCCCTGGACTGCCTCTTTCTAAAGAACAGCCATGTTTACCCTCTAGTCCTTCGCCTCCTGCTTCTATGCCGATACACTCTACTTGCTCATCTTCTAAAAAGTGGTTAAATATACCCAAGGCATTAGAACCTCCACCAATACAAGCGATGACTTTATCAGGCAAACATCCCTCTACTACAGACAATTGCTCTTTGGCTTCCCATCCAATGATAGATTGGATGTCACGTATCATCATAGGGTAAGGATGAGGCCCTGCTACTGTACCGATGATATAATAGGTATCACGTGCGTTGGTCACCCAGTGACGGATGGCATCATTCATGGCATCTTTGAGTGTACGGCTTCCTGATTCTACTGCATGTACTTTTGCTCCCAAGAGTTTCATACGAAAGACATTAAGCTCTTGACGTGCCACATCTTTTGCACCCATAAACACTTCACATTCAAGTCCAAACAAGGCAGCGACTGTGGCAGTGGCTACACCATGTTGACCTGCACCTGTTTCTGCAATGACCTTTTTTTTGCCAAGCCTTTTGGCTAAGATAGCTTGTGCTACGGTATGGTTTATTTTGTGAGCCCCTGTATGATTGAGGTCTTCACGTTTGAGGTATATCTTTGCATCAAGCTCTTTTGATAAATTTTCAGCAAAATACAAAGAAGAGGGGCGTCCTACATAGGTTTTGTAGTAGTAGTCTACCTCAGACCAAAAGTCTTTGTCAAATCGTATCGCTTCATAATCAACTCTAAGTTGCTCCAAAGCAGGCATAAGCGTCTCAGGGACAAAACGCCCACCAAAGCCTACTTGACCATTTTCTACACTTCCAAAGTGACCATTGTTATCGGGGTCATGTGGGCTAGGTTTTGGGATATATATTTCTTTATGTAAATTCATATTTTCTCTTCTTATTATAATGGAGTAGATTATATCGTATAGGAGATTATAGGGCTATGATTTTGGCAAATATGCTATACTAAATTTTATTTATCTCAAAGTATATAAAGATTATTTCTTTGGGTATCAGTACCCTTAGTTTAAAATATATTTTTTAAAGTACCCTTCTATCTCTTCTTGCTCTTTTTGATTCATTGCTCTTTTGGGTATGACATTAAACTGATACGAAGAAGTATAGAGGATATGATATTTTTCATTTTGTTTCCATTTTGAAAATATTTTCCATGGTAATGGTAGTGAGGTATTGGCTTGAGAGGTTTTACTTGTACTTTGGTCTTGTCTGATACCCTTTCCTGAGATATGTAAGGTGACTTCTTGAGAGAGGATAGTACTTTTGAGATAGACTTTTTTGGCTTGATAGGCTCTAATAATACGGGTAAAGAGTATATAAAAAGAGAGTGAAAAAAAGGTCATAAAGATATTACTAATCACTTCTTGGGTATTGGCAAAATTTGTACCTACCAATATCATAAAGGTTGCCATACCTAAAAAAATAGCCACAAATATGGGTTGTTTACCTGTTTTGTAGTGAAAATTAACAGCTTCTTGATATTCATTGAGTGTAAGTTTGTACGTGATATTCATAGTGTTCCTATAGTGTATTGTATATGTTTTGCTTTTTAGACTTTATATCTTCTCTTTTATCCATTGCTTTATCATAGCAAGTTCATCTTCTGTGATAGTATGGGTTTTAGGATAACTTTTGAACTCTATCTTAAATCCTTCTTTTTGTAGGGTCTCTACTTGTATTTTAAAAGTCTCATACGGCAATACTTCATCTTTTGTACCATGCGTACAAAGCCAATGGGCTGTTTTGAGTGAGGGGTTCATCTCTTTTAGAAGGAGTTGAGGGTTGTATATGTACCCTGATAGAGCTAAATAGCCTGATAATCTTTGTTCGTATCTTGCACCAAACTCAAATGTGAGTAGTGAACCTTGCGAAAATCCAAATAAAAAGCTTTGTGATGCTTCAAACTCTTCTTCAAACAATGTATCTAAAATATCTGCCAATAAAGAAGATGAATAGGCAATACCTTCGAGCTGATTGGGTGGTAAATCATACCATGAACGTCCTCCAAAGTATTCATACGGAGCATCAAGGAGAAGATAATTCATCTCATCTATATCCAGATATGGAGGCAACCAAGTAAAGCCATTTGAAGAGTCTCCTCTCCCATGTAGAACAATCATAAGCTTTTTAGAGGGAGTTTTAGAGGGGATAAAAATATTATTGAGTGTTAAATCTTTTTTATAAAGCATTAGGCTTTCATCTCCAATTCTATTAGTTTTTTGGCTGTAAGTATTTGTTCTTTAAACCATTGGGTACTTTCTATCTTTGGAAAGGTCTCTTTCATGATGTCAAGGGGTGTATTGTCCCATGTTTTTGTATTTTCTGCGATACTCCAGTTGAGTTCTTTGAGTATATAGGAAAAGATTTGGTTAATAAGTTTATAATCAGGGGTATCGCTTTCTTTTTCCAAAGAGAGGAGTGTTTTGACCACTTGCTTACGTAAATCTCTGTTATAGTTGTCTTTGAGTGTTTGTTTTATCATTTCTTTTTTCATCCTGTTATTCTAGCATAACTATGGTATCATCACAGATTAAAATAGAGGAAAAATAATGCAAAAAATATGTTATTGTAAAAGTAAAAAGCCTTTTAATGAATGTTGTGAACCTATTATCTCAGTCTTAGAGATAGCACCTACAGCACTCAGTTTGATGAAATCACGATACACAGCCTACTGTTTGGGTGATGTCAAGTATCTTCAAGCGACTACCCACGACCACACATGGCAAGATGAAGAACTAAAATTTATCCAAGATTGGGCAGACAATAGTATCTGGCAACATTTGGAGATAGTGGCACATTCAGAAGAAATAGTAGAATTTAAAGCCTATTATATCTTTGATAAAAAGCAACACCTACACCACGAAAAAGCAAATTTTAAAAAGATACACGATATGTGGAAATATATAGATGGAGAGGTGTATGAAGACAAAATTAGCTTTTTACGCAATAGCAAATGTATTTGTGGCAGTGGTGAAAAATACAAGCGATGTTGTTTTAAAAAGTTATGTTAGCAAATAGTATTTTACTTTCTTATTAGACTAGTGATTATTGCTTTGAATCGTCTCTTTTTCTATCCAATCTAAGTAAAATTCATTGGCATCTAGTAGGGGTATCATGATGATTTCTGGGACATCATAGGTATGTAAATCATTGATAATCTTTTCGATAGAGTCAAAAAGAGATTTTTTTGTTTTCATTTGTAAGAGTATTTCTTCTGCTTCAATGATTTTGCCTTTCCATCTGTAAGCACTTTGCGTAACGGTACGTTGTGAACAAGCAATTAATTGATTTTGCAATAATGCATTTGAAATTGTATCAGCATTTTCTCTTGTATCTGTGGTTGTAGAGATGATACAGTAATCAGAGGCTTTCATCATTTAATACCTTTGTCTTTAAATTCATTGAATAGCTATAAGTATACACTTTTCAAAGTTATGTCAACGTATGTATGGTAATTATTTTTAAAAATATTTGTAAAATAGTACAAACAGAGGCATTATGAAAATAAAAAGAGTCTTTTTCTTATGATAAAGAGTGCATTATAGAATATTGGGTACAATCATGTCAAAAATAGAGGACTCTATAGATGATAAAAGCCGTATTGGTATTTCTTGCACTATCTTTATATGTAGATGCTAAAGATTATAGACAAAATACTAGAGCAATCAAGACAATGAAAGTCTTAAAAAACAAATATCATTTTTCTCAATCAGAATTGGACAAACTTTTTTCTAATGTGAAGGTACAAAGGAGTGCTTTACGTGCTTTTTTACCTAGAAAACAACAAAAACGAAGAAAAGAGACACGTTCTAAAGCACAGATAGAAAAAGCAAAAATGTTAAGAAAAAAGTATGGTTCATGGGGACGATACTCACGGTTAAAAATCAATAAACAACGTACGCAACAAGGGGTTGATTTTATCAATAAATATTCTAGTATATTTAAGCGTGTAGAAAAGAGGTTTGGTGTACCTAAAGAATATATTACAGCGATTATAGGTATCGAGACAGCCTATGGTAGAAATGTAGGACATTATCCTGTATTTGATACGCTTTCTACTTTGGCATTTGAAAAAAATAGACGAAATAAATTTTTTAGCAATCAATTGATTAAATTTTTATCTCTTTCTAAAACCCAAAGGTTTAATCCTCGCAATGTGTATGGTTCTTATGCTGGGGCTATAGGATTGGGGCAGTTTATGCCTAGTAATTATGATGCCTATGGAGTGGATTTTAATAATGATGGGCGTATTACCTTACAACAACCAGCAGATGCGATTGCTAGTGTGGCAAACTATTTAAAAAAGAATGGTTGGCGTTCAGGTGAACCTGTAGCGACAAGAGTAAGTTATAGTGGTACACGCTTTACTCAATACAAAACAGGGTATAAACATACATATAAAAGAAAAAACCTTAGAGGTATTAAACCTAAAGTGCCATGGGACTATGACAATAAAGTAAGACTCATCAAACTTTCTAGAAAATCGCATGATGAACTTTGGTATGGGGCAAAAAACTTTTTTGTCATTACACGTTATAATCATAGTTCTTATTATGCGATGTCTGTACATCAACTGGCATTGAAAATAAAAAAAGAACGTGCAAAGTGAAAATAAATATCATCATTATAGATAAAAAAGGTAAAGATAATCTTTATAGTGGATTGATACAACATTATATTAAGATAGCCAAACCTTTTGCGACAGTAGAAGTGATAGAAGTCTTTGATAAAGAGATTAGTAAAGCACATGACATCTCTGCAAATGTATCACAAAAAGCGTATACTAAAGCGTTGGAAAAGTATATGAAAAATGCTGTAAATATCGCTCTTCATCCTGCTTCAAAAGAAGTAGATAGCCATGATTTTGCAAAATTACTTAAAGATAGTGTACAGATAAATCTTTTTATTGGGGGTGCTTATGGTTTTGAAAAAGACTTTATAGATAAATGTAATACAAGTATTTCATTTGGTAAAATAACGCTTTCACATAAATTGGTTAAGGTCGTTTTGTTAGAACAAGTCTTTAGAGGATTAACGATTAATAATCATCATCCATATCATAAGTAATAATGGGTAAAATATGCTATTAAAAAAGGAAAATTAAAATGCTTACAAAAGTAGAATTAGAAGAGTTTAAACACAAGTTATTAGACAGAAGAGTGCAGATAGATAAAAATCTTAGAGGTACAAGCTTAGAGCTAGATGGGATAAGAGACCTTGAACTCAATGATGAAGGCGATTATGCCTCAGCATCAGCTGAAACAATTGTCGATAGTGCTATTTTGGTACAACAGCGTAAAGAATTAACTGAAATTGAACTTGCTTTAGATAAAATAAGACAAGAAACATTTGGTGTCTGTGAAATGTGTGAAGAGCCTATAGGTATTGCACGTTTAGAGGTCAAGAATTTTGCACGTTATTGTATTATCTGTCGTGAAATTAATGAAAAAGAGTTAAAACAATATTAAAAATATAAAGGGAAATCAATGAAAGCAGGATTATATATTATTATCACAATAGCACTTATCGCTATTATTGGAGCATTGGCATATACTGTAAATCCAAATACTTATACGATAACAGCGATGGATATTGATTTTAAATTCCCTATAGCTGTTTGGTTTATCTTACCTGTGGTTTTACACTTTTTATTTACTTTAGTGTATATGTTTTTTTATGGATTAAAAAATTATTTAATACTTAAAAAATGGCAAAAAGATACATTGAGCTTAGAAGATGCACTCTATTGGTCCCTACTTAATGAACCAAAAGAACAAAAGTATACTATATCCGAAGTAGGAGGGGCTGCTGTCTTGCTAAGTAAAGCATCTATCAATCTATCTGATAATGTAGAGGGGCTTACACCTAAGCTTTCAAAGATAGCCCATATTATACAAAAGATAAAAAATGGTGAATATGTTGATTTGAAAGAACATAAAATGTCTAAAGTATTTAATGCAGGTAATCCTATTTTGATACAAAATAGACTCAATTGTTTAGAATCAGATGAAAAATTTGTAGAAGATGTAATGCGTTCAACTTCTGAATATTCTAAAGAAGTTCAAGCCCAAGCTTTAGAAATATTTGTACGTAAAGAAAATTTTGTGAAAGCACGAAAATATGCACAAGTTTTTGATGAAAAGAGTTTTTTAGTGATGCTCAATCGTGTCACGGCACAAGATGATTTATCATTAACAAGTGAGGTACTCAATGATTTTGTAAAAGCTTTATCTTTAAAATGTGAAGATTTTATTTCTATTGCTATCATTACCAAAAAGTATTTTAAACCAGAAGAAAATCTAGCACTGTTCCATGCCTATCAAGTAGAAGATGAAAAAGCACAAAATGCGTATCTTTATTTACTCTTTGAATATGAATTACTTGATCAAGTCTTTACCTATCTTGAAGAACAAGGTGAGCATGAGTTTATTAAGTTTAGAGCATTATATACATTGAAGAAAAAGCATAATAGATATAAACTAGAAGATATTATAGATATTCATTCTATATGTAGTGAAACAAAATTTAATTAATTTTATGCCCACACTTGATTTTTCTAAACCCTTTTATGCCTTAGCACCTCTAGCAGGGTTTACCGACCTTCCTTTCCGTTCTGTAGTCAAAAAGTTTGGGGTTGATTTGACTGTGAGTGAAATGATAAGCTCCAATGCACTAGTCCACAATTCTAAAAAAACCTACCGTATGTTAGAAAAATCTTCTATTGAAAACCCTTATGCAATTCAGATAGCAGGGTCAGATGTAGATGTGATTAGACGTGCTGTTGAGATACTCAATGAACGAGATGATATTACGACGATAGATTTAAATTGTGGTTGTCCTGCTCCAAAGATAGTCAACAATCTTCAAGGCTCTTCTTTATTAACAGATTTGCCACAAATGGCAAAAGTAATAGAGACGATTAAAAAATATTCCAATAAAGAATATACCTCCGTTAAGTTTCGTTTAGGATTTAATGAAAAGAATCATATCGAAATCGCTAAGATATGCCAAGAGTCTGGTGCAGACTATATTGCTGTGCATGGACGAACTAGAGCAGGACGCTACAAAGCACCTGTAGACTATGATGCTCTAGCAGAGATTAAGCAAGCTGTAGATATCCCTATGCTTGCAAATGGTGATATTGATTCGGCAAAAAAAGCCAAATGGGTCTTAGAGCATACCAAAGCAGATGGTATCATGATAGGACGTGCAGCGATTGGTAAACCATGGATATTTAAGCAAATCAAAGAGGGCTTATCAGAAGTAAGTCCTGCACTGATAACCGAAGTGGTATTAGAGCATTTTGACCAAATGATAGAGCATTATGACCATTATGGGGCACTTATTTTTAGAAAAAATCTACACTCTTATTCTAAAGCAGGATATGCAGGAGCATCAGCCTTTAGAAATGAGATTAATCGTATAGAAGACCCTAAGGAGATGAGAGAAATCATCGAATCTTTTTTCTCTCAACAGTTTATTCATTAGCTTAGATGGTCTATGCGAATACTTTCCATCGTTTTTTGAATAGTCTCTTTGCTAAAAGGTTTTGGGATATGATAGTCATAGAGATGTTTATTGTTTGCGATAGCTTCTGGGTCATTGGTAATGGATACAATAATAATTTTATTATCAATACCTGAAACTTCTCTAAGTTCTTTGGCTATCTCTAAACCTGTCTTACCAGGCATGTGATGGTCAAGAAACAATATATGAATATTCTCTTTAGCCTCTTTACATTTATCTATAATATCAATGGTTTCTATACCATCATAAGCATGTTTAATTTGATCTATAATAGCATCATTAGAGAGCATCGCATTTAAAATCTTGACATTGATACGTACATCATCAGCAATAAGTATATTGGCGTATATTTTATTTGTTTTTTGTTTTTGTTTATTTTTATTTAAAAGTTTTAATTTTTCTTGTATAAATGACTTATTGGTCTTGGGAGGATTGAGATAAAGAAAGATAGTGTCTATATTTTCTCGTCCTATAGAGATGAGTTTTACTATTTCAGGGTTGCTACAGTTTTGAGACATCGCAGTAAAAGAAGTAAGGATTTTTTTGATATGTTTTTTGGCAATTTCTTTATGATTATTTTCTAATTCTGGATGATATACATTGGATTCTTTATAAGAAAAAATCTTTTTTAAGGCAGGTAGGATGAGAAGAAAATTATGATAATCAGACATATCAAATCCTATAGGAAGTTGCGAACATCTAATAATACCTATTATAGTATCATTTTTAAAAATAGGGATAATAATTTGGCTCTTTATCTTGATATTAAAAGGATTATCTATAGCAGGAGTATACGTCTTTTCTTTGCTAATATCCATAGAAAAATAAGGTTTTTTACTACCTAAGACCGTACCTAATAGATTGGAATCATCTATATATTTGGATTGTAAGACCACATGGTTCACGGTATCAAAGAAAACTTCTTTTTCCTTATCATAGTAAAGAATGTCAACTATTTTAGCCCCAATAGAATCTTTTAGTAGGCTATGAACAGCTATATTATCAGCACTAATTTTTAATAAGCTATCTTTGGTTTTGCTAAAGTCCATTAGGATATATCTTTTTTACGTTTATTTTCAACCATAAGAGAAAGCACAAAACTAGTAGCCACAAATGCTAAGAAAAGAAAAAATCCTACTTCAAGGTGTGATTGATTTGTTGTGATGATATTGACAGGGTCAGAGTGAGCTTCAAGGTGTTTTAGCTCATTGTTGATCACACCATCTAATCCTAAATATGCCATAAAGATAGAGACTACCATCACATCAGCCATAGACCACTTAGTAGATCGTAATACAAAAAAGCGTGTAATAGGATTGTTGCCCATAATACCTTTAGAATAAAAGTAAAGATAACTAGCGATAAGTTTAATTGTAGGAAAGATAATACTAAACATGACCAATAAAACCCCTACAAGTATCATTCTAGCTTCACCAGAATCAAGAAGTAAAGAGACTAAGTCTGAGATACTTTTACTTTGAAAGAAAAGAATTTGATTGTCAAATACGACAGCTTTATCAAGGATAGTAAAGTAAAGCTTTGATATTTTGGCTTCTATATCTAGCATAGGCAACATAATGCCAGAGATTAAAAGTACGACACTTGTACCTGAGAGTAGCAAAAGAGTGATGGAATTTAGCACTCCTTGAAGTAGTACTAGTATCACGATAATAAGTGCCAATAAGAGTATGGTAATGGCTCTATGATTCATATCTAATGATAACTCTGACATACGTTTGTCTAGTACTGTGTTGCATGTCTCAAGCGTATTTGTATTATATTTTTTTAAGATACTATTAAAGAGTGTCATATCTGTAGAGGGTGTAAATCTCTCTTGTGTAAATTGTTTTAATTTTTCTCTTACTAATTGTTTGGCACGGGCTTGGTTTTCAGGTCTTTCTATCTCTTTCATCACAGCATTGGTAAACTCAGGTACACGTTCACGTAATTTTTTAATATCAATGATAGAATCGGTAATCATTTGCTTTGTTGAGCCTATAATACTATCAAAAAATCCACGTTTCCCTTGATTGTGTTCTCGTACAATACGGTCTGCTTCCATGATGAGGGTATCGAGTATTTTTTCTATATACCCTTTTATATCTTCTCTATTGGTTGCATTTAAGTCAAAGTTTTTAATTTTGTTATCTATAATAGTGGTAATCTTACGTGTCCATATATCTGAATTGAACATGCCATATTGTACAGAATGTAGTTCTGCATAATCATTTTTATAGGCTCTAGCCTCTACACCAGATTGGACAAGTTGCATGGCAAGATATGCCATAACTATGAGTAATACCACACTAATCATTGCAAATAATCTTTTAATATATTTTAACATTATTTTTATTTCCATTGTTTTGATTTTCCCTCAAACTTTACTAATATGTTTAGTATAGCAAAATTTTTTTAGAGCTTGTACAAATTTTATCCAACTTAATTATATTCGCCTAAGATGAATACTTATAAGCAATAATAGGTTATAAACTTTGCATTTTAAAGTATTAGATAGAAATATTAGTTATCTAAGTATCATAGATAATTTTGGATAGATTCAGAGGTGAAAATACCCTTACTCTCTAAATTTATCCGTTTTTTTAGGGGTGGCTAAGATTTTTAGTAGAGGGAATAGGCGTGTTGATACGCCTAGTTTGTTGAGGTATATGACATAGTTGGCTAAGACCTTTTTGCCATATTCTCTAGCTTCTACATTTTTCATGGTTTCCATACTCATGTAAGGTTCATACGCACCTTTTCTAAAATGTTTATCATCTTGGATGTGTCTTCTTGTAAATCCTATGCCTCCATTGTATGCATAGGCAACAAAAAGTGGATGATAAAGATATGTGTTGAGGTAATTTAAGTGATAATCAGCATATTCTATGGCTTTATAGGGGTTAAACATCATATCTAAATCCATATCTTGACCTTTTTCTTTGGCAATATGTTTGATAAGAAAAGGCATAAATTGCATCATACCTAGAGCAAAAGAGCGAGAGACTGACGCAGGTACAAAACGGCTTTCTTGTCGTGCAATGGCATAGATGAGGGCTTGTCTTTTTTTAGGTAGTTTTTTCATAACCTTACGGTAGGGCATAGGAAAATAGCTATCTTCATAGTTACAAGCTCTGGCTTTGATATAGGTATAGATACCTATACATTCTTGATTTTTATGCTCTTGTGCTAATGCTTCTAGGTCATCTTCTGTGTTCATCCTATACTTGACTTTTGCCCAATCTATGGGGTTTGTGATATTGAAATTGGTTTTTTTCTCATCCCAAAGTTGTGCTGTGATGGTCTTGGGATACCGTGCATTCATCGCATCAGCGGCCATGAGGGTATAGATATTGACCTCTCTACTCTCACGTAATGCTTTGATATAACGTTTTTCTTTACTGATAAGATAGAGCCAAAACAGTGACTTGTCTACATCATAACGCTTGGTATAGGCATGACGTGCTAGGTAGAAGTATCCAGAGGCTTGTATTTTTTTGCCTTGTTGCAAGAGGGCTAGACCATGTTTGAAGTATTTATGGGCTTTGGCACGTTCTTTCCAATCTATATTGGATGAAAATCCACCAATAGGCTTTCTTTTTGGGATACTAGCCATGAGACCTGTTTTTTTCTTATAGGCAGTTTTGAGTTTTTTATTGAGTCTTGAAGCTTCTTTGATAATCTTTTTGGATTCTGCTTTTGTGGTATTTTTTTGCTCTAAAAAACGCCAAATATAGTAATCTTTTTCGATACTTAGTGGCATACTATGCACTTGGGCATAGGTAAATGTTTTGGCAAATAGTGTAGTATGTACCCAAGCAAAAAGTAGAAATAGTAAAATAATACGTTTTTTATTCATGTTTATCCAAAGATTAAATTTCTAATAATAATATCCACAAATTGTAAACCAAAAATAATGACAAGAGGGGACAAGTCCATGCCTCCGACCATCACAAAAGGCATCTTTTTGCGTATAAAAGCAAAAACTGGTTCTGTCAAACGGTAAAGCACTTGTACGACAGGGTTGTGTGGGTCAGGACGTACAAAGCTCAAAAATGAAGCGATAATAACCACCCAAATATAGAGAGTCATAATGCTATGAATGAGTCCGTAAAGTTCGCCTATCATGATGCTACCTCCAAAAGATATGCTTTAATAAGAGGATAGACCTCGGAGAGTTCAGGACCATGTTCTGCTCCTGTTAGAATAAGCCTAAGAGGGTTAAATAGATTTCTACCTTCGAGTTGTGATTCCTTCATCATATAAGACTCAAAATCCTTAAATGCATTAAACATAGGTGCATCTTGTATCAATGTCTCTATGGTACGCATTTGTTTAGACCACTCACCTTCAAATGCTTTGGGGGCAAAAATAGATTTTATCTTAAAGTCTAGCTCTTTAGTGGTACTAGACTCTTCGAGATAAAGTTTGGCTAATTTACCAATATTCTCATCAGCAAATCCAAAGAGTGTAGAGAGCTGTTTGTCTTCCATACGTCTTAGATGTGCACGGTTGATAAAACGAAGTTTATCTATGTCAAATTTTGCGGCTGACTTTGAAATACTTTGTATATCAAACCACTTTATGGCTTGAGGTAGGGTAAATATTTCTTCAGGGGCTTTAGAATTACCCAAAAGTAAAAGATAGTTGATAATAGCATCAGGCACAAATCCTTCTTCAAACATCCATTTGACAGTAGAGGCTTCATCACGCTTTGACATCTTTGTCCCTGATGTGTTTAGGATGATAGGTAAATGGGCATACTGTGTTTCTTGCTCATATCCTAGTTGTTTCTTGATATGGATTTGTTTTGGTGTATTTGAGAGGTGATCTTCTCCTCTAATAATCGTAGTGATACCAGAGAGCATATCATCACAAGCACAGGCAAAATTATATGTGGGTGTACCATCAGAACGTAAGATAATAAAAGAGTCTACTTCATGTGGGGCAGTTTTGATGTCTCCTTTGATGATGTCATGATTGATGATGTCCATGGTAGGCTTTTTTAGACGTATCACAAATGGTATCCCTGCTTCTTTGAGTTTGCTGTGTTGTGAGGTATCTACATCATGACATTTCCCCGAGTAACGGTAGGCTACCTTATTGGCTTTGGCATTTTCTCTCTCTTCTTCTAGTTGTTGGGGTAAACAGGTACACACAAAGGCTTTGTCTGCTTCTAAAAGTTTGATAGCCAGTGTTTGGTGCATGTGTAAATGCTCACTTTGATGAAAAACAGATTCATGAACAAGAGCAAATTTTTCTAAAATTTGCATGATTTCAGTATCTTTTCCTTCTATATTACGTTTGGTATCGGTATCTTCTATGCGAATAGTGAATGGCTCTTGATGTTGCTGTGCAACAAGATAGTTGAGAATAGCAACACGCAGGTTACCTATATGCATATCACCAGTAGGTGAGGGGGCAAATCTTAGCATTTATATGACTCCATTTGTACTTTAATTTAGTTCAATGTTATTATAGAGTTTTATACTGAAACTTTACGTACACTTTCAACATACTATAAACTACAAACTGATATGATTTATCAATATAAAAGTATAAGGATATACAATATGACCAAAGCAGAAACATTAAACCAACTACGTCTAGCAAAAGCAGCACATGTCTCATGGGTACAAAGGGCTAAACTTCTCATAGAAGGGTTTGCTATCAATGAAAATTCTATTCCTGTTAATTCTACAGAGTGTGGGTTTGGTAAATGGTTCTACTCTGATGGACAAAGCCTAAATTGTATCCGAAATATTCCTATAGATTGTATGCAAGATATTGAAACACTACATTTTAATCTTCATGATATTTATCTCAATATTTATAGAGTCTATTATAATACAGATAAACAAGGATTCTTTTCTAAAATGTTTGGTCAAAAAAGAAAAGTCACTGCAGGTGAAATCGTCTTAGCCAAAAAATATTATGATGAAATGGAACAAGTTTCCAAAGAATTAGTACAATCACTCAATCTCATGGAAAGACGTATCAATGTGCTTAGTGACAAAGAAATAAGTTCTCTGTAGTTCTCTATATAAGGAAAAAAAATGTCAAAAGTAGAGTGTAACTGTAAGGTATGTAAAAAAGACAATAAATGCACAAATAAGTTTTGTATCTATTGTGGGACAAAAATCATCGCTGTAAATGAAACAATAGGAGATTATGACAAGGTATTTCACAGTCCTGATGGTCTTATGATTGCCTTACTTTCCAAAGTAGCCAAATCAGAGGGGAGCATAGGAGCAGAAGAAACACTGTTTATTGAAAAAGTATATGATACACTTTCTCAAAGCAACCCTTATCCAAACTTAAAAACAATCTTTCAGCAAATTCTCGTCAAAGAAAAAGAAAAACTTGACAATGTAGAAGAGCTTTGTTTACTACTTTTGGGCTTTAATATCACCAATTCTTATAAACTAGATATGCTAACAATGCTGATAGAAATAGCCTATTTAGATGGTAAATATAGCCTTAAAGAGAAAAAACTTATCGTCAAAATAGTGCATTATTTACATATAGATTATGAAGCATATAAAACAATACTAGCACTGTATCTACCCAAAGCAGAACAGAGTCAAAAGCAAGAATACAGCTCATCGTCTCATGTATCTCAAGGGTATTTAACCATAGATGAATGTTATGACATACTCCACACCTCCAAAAATACAGACAATGCAACCTTAAAAAAGAACTATAGAAATATGGCAAAAGAGTATCATGCTGATATATTACAAGGCAAAGAACTCCCTAAAGAGCTTATCGCCTTTGCACAAGAAAAGCTAAAACTCATCAACTTTTCTTATGCCAAACTAAAAAAGTATAGGAATTTTTAATGCGTATACAATGTCAAAAATGTAAATACCAAAACGAAAAAAAGGCGTTATTTTGTGCAGAATGTGGAGAATATCTTGAAGATACTACACTTAAAAGGGATGAACTATTTTTGGGATTATTTTTGATTTTGTTTATTACTGGACTTCTTGTACTCATGGGAGTATCTCTAAGCCAAACATTTACAAAAGTATCTCCTTTTAAGCATAGCAATAGTGAAAAACAACAAACACCCATCTCTATAGAATCATTAAAAAAGAAACTAAATACGATAGAAAACAAAGATACTTTTGAAAGTACTCAAGAGTATGACACAAGAAAAATAAATTTTATAAAGAGTATAGCTCCTCTAAATATAGGTACATTAAGCATGTCTACGTATGATGCAGACAAAGAAGAACTCTCTTATACGTTAGTGCTTAATAAAGGTTTTGAAACATATATTGATTCACAGGTCGATACCAATAAAAGTTTTATTATCCCTATGAAAAGAGAGATTGCTAGAAAAATATTTTCCAAAGAAAAAACCACAACCCTCTATGGCAAAGCCAAAGGTAAAAATATATTTGACTTTTTTATATGGGTCGAAAATCGTAAGTTTTATATATCACATTATTTTAATAAAAATATAAAACGTATATTTTCTACACAATCAAAATTGATAGGAACATATATTTGGGAAGACCATGTAAATATGAAAAAGAAAAAATGGAGAGAAGCGATAGACTATTGCCATGATTTGACACTAGATAACGCTAATAATTGGAAACTACCCAAAAAAGAAGAATTAAGGCAATTATATAAAAATAACCATAAGTATAAATTAACACATCAATTGTCTAATTTTTATTGGTCTTCAACGACTGATGCCTTCAATGGTTCGGGTGCATGGGGTATCTATTTTAATGAGGGCTTTGACAATGTTGTCAACAAGAACAAAAGGTGCTATGTGAGGTGTGTTAGAGGTAGGGAGTGATTGTAAATAACAAAATTAAATAAAACAGTTTCGTATATAATAGTACCTATAACACTATAGTTAATATGTCTATGAAATATATACATATTAGCTATAGCATGAATGCAATACTTAGCAGAAAAAATATCTGCTAAGTCAAGGAGTTAAAAAAATTATTTAGCTCCACATTTACCTTGGGCTTTCATATTCCCCATATCTCCAGCTATCCCATCTGCACTACTTGCTGTTTTGTTAGCATGTTCTAATTCTAATTCAGCTTTAGTTTTGGCTTTTTCAGCATGTTTTGGTACATTTTTCTTTGTTGCTTGGTCAGCATTACATTTTCCTGCTGCTTTCATTGCAGACATGTCTCCTGCTACACCCTCAGCACTGCTAGCTATTTTGTTGGCGTGTTCTAGCTCTACTGAAGCTTGGTTGGCATATACTGCTACTGAACCGAATGCAAGAAGACTTGCTATGATTAATGTTTTCATTATATTATCCTAATTGTATAAATTTCTAGAGTGTCAGACACCCTAGTGACAAGTGAATTATAGTACCCTTGTGTGTATGCTATGTGCCAATAAACTACACAGTATCTACACAGTATTTTTTTATTATTCTATATCCATAGACAAAAATGAAAAAAATGAAATTATTACTCATGGAAGATGACCCAGTATTAGGCGATATTATTCACGACTACCTACAAGAATTTTATGAAATAGACAGAGCCTTTGATTCTCAAGAGGCACAAGAATTTATTGATGAGGGGCGTTATGACTTGTTTATCTTTGATATTAATGTCCCTAGAAAATCAGGCATAGAACTGCTAGAAGAGTTACGCTCTTTTAATGATACCACTCCTGCCATTATCATCACAGCATATAACGATACCAAGCATCTCAAAACAAGCTTTGAAGCAGGAGCGCATGATTATATTCGTAAACCTTTTGAATTAGAAGAACTTAAACTTAGGATAGAAAAAAGCCGTGTACTCTTTCATATTGAACAAGATACTCCACTTAAAATATCTGATACTTTGACCTATTATCCACGCAAAAACTTTGTTAGTGACGGCTTCAAAGAGATGACTTTACGCCCCAAAGAAGTAGCATTGCTCAACTATTTTATCGCCCACCCCTATAGGCTGATTAGCCAAGAAGAGTTGGTACAAAATATTTGGGAATTTGATACCTTACCTAGTGATGCGACACTTCGTTCTTATATTCGCAAACTACGAGAAGTCATTGGCTCTGAGAAGATTGTGACCCAAAGAGGCATGGGGTATCGCTATGAATGAGCTAGAAAAAAAATCTTTTTATTCCTTTTTGAGTCTCTATATCCTCTCTTCTTTGCTTTTTACTATGGCGATAGCCTATTGGTACTACAAGGCACAAAAAAGTGCTTTGGAAAATGAAACCTATTATACTCTACAGCATATAGCTGATGTGAAATCAGGAGAAATCATCATGGCACACATGAACAATAAAGTCCTAAAACACTCTTCTATTCCTAAAGAGGTGAGCCTAGCACTCATTGATACCCAAAGAGCAGTAGTAGAAGGCACTCTTATAGAGCCTACTCTCAAACAAAAAGTAGGGTATTTCCAATCACAAGGATATAATATCTTTATCTCAGATGCCCCAAGAGAGCATTTGAATATTGCCTATGTTGTGGTACAAAGCAATACACTCACTGTCAAACTCACAAACTTGAAAAATGGGGTACTTCTTCTTATGACGATTGCTTCTTTTTTTATCGTCATTGTGGCATGGATGCTTTCAAAGTTTTTTATGCGACCTGTGAGACAAAGAGTGGCACAGATAGAACACTTTATCAACGATATTACCCATGAGCTTAATACGCCTATTACCTCGCTTTTTATGTCTACAAAACAAGCTCTCAAACAAAAAGAGTGTAATACAAAAACCATGAAAAATATCTCTATTAGCACCAAACAACTCTATGATATTTATCGTTCCCTTACGTATCTTAATTTTTCAACCAAAAAAGATATTACCGTGCCACTTGATTTGAAAGAGGTAAGTACCTAACCAAAATAAATCATCAAAAATAGTATAATACAAAATGAGATATATAACAGACCTAAATAAAAAGACAATTGAAGCATTAGAAGAAATCATAAAAAATGAAGTACGCTATAAAA
>JAMOTK010000055.1 GCA_027062365.1 Sulfurovum sp. | reverse complement strand
CTCTTAACATCTCATCTTGATTATGCATAAAAAACTCCTCTTACTATATATCCCTTACTATATCAAAAAATTACTTTTAAACTACTCTCCTTTGCTTTTTTCTTTTATGCTGAATGGTTACACTTTTTTCTATATTCAACTTTCATACTTCTTAAGAGTCTTTTTTTAGTGAAGCGTATAATGCTCTTGCATCTTTTAAAGATAATTTTTCATCATCTTTATTTTCATCCATAAATTTAAAAAGTGCATAATCTTCTAGTATATCTGTAATCTTTTCATAAGTTTTTATGTCTAATTGAACTGCTATTTTATGATTGTGATTATCAACTATATAGTTTGGCTGAAGTTGCATGATTTATCCTTTTTAAGAGTGTTTAACTTAATTATAGCAAAAAATTATTTGATTATACAAACGAGTAAATTTATTGGCTACTATGATTTGTTATATCTATAATATTTTTACAAATAATTTTATTATTATTCCAATCTAAATCAAATGTAAATGTGATTTTTTGAGTTATTATATTGGAACCTTCTTCTACTTTTCTTATCCATTCTGCACGTTTATAATTGTCATGTATAAAAAAGTCATCTGCTGAATAATTGGACAAATAATTTCCAGTTGCATTACACTCTTTACCTAAAATCTCCTCATATAACGTAGCATGGGGATTCAACCCAACTTTTTATTCAACCCAATCTTATCGTAAATACCCTTAAGCCATATTTCTAAAACACAAGCTATAATATTTGACTATGATTTATTTTAAAATTAGGCTTGTATATGGGGAAGAGATTTGAGACTTTGGATAGTTTTAGAGGGTTAGCTGCGATTTTTGTTGTGGTGCATCACATGCATTATGTAGGGAGTATTACGGAGCTTGATTTTTTTAAGCATAGTTTTTGGTTTGTGGAATTCTTTTTTATTTTGAGTGGTTTTGTTTTGGCTCATGGGTATGCTTGGAAAAAAAATCTTCCATTTAGAGACTATTTTATCGCTAGGACTTTTAGAATACTACCTTTGCATATGTTTGTTTTATTTGCTTTTATTTTTTTAGAAGTGCTTAAATATATTCTCTATAAGAGTGGTGTACATTTAACAGTATTACCATTTTCAGGTAACAATGCCTTGTCTGAAATACTCCCTAATGCTTTTTTGCTTCACGCATGGATACCTAGTGCTAGTTCTATTAGTTTTAATGCTCCTGCGTGGAGTATTAGTATAGAATATTATATGTATATGATTTTCTTTGTGACACTTTTGTTTAGGCAAAAACTCAAATATGTGATATGGTTTGTTATTTCGCTAACTTTTTTTATTTTGATGTTAACAGGAAGTGAGATAGCAGAATTTGTCTTGCGTGGATTATCTAGCTTTTTTGCAGGGGCATTAACTTATCTTGTCTATAAAAATATCGAATCTAGCCTAGAAAAAATACCTAGATACTTTTTTATAATCTTAGAAGTAATGTTGTTAATCTTAGTAGGCTATATGATTAGCTCAAATGTAGAATATAAAGCATTGGTAATGAGTCTATTGTTTTCTTTACAAGTATTGATTTTTGCTTTTGAAAAAGGATGGGTCTCTTCTTTACTTAAACAAAAGCCATTTTTATATTTTGGTAAACTTTCATACTCTATTTATATGATACATGTGATTATTGTTTTTAATATTCTTTGGGTATTTATTATGATAGATAAGTTATTTGATACAAAGTTGATACCTATAATAGATAATATGCCTTATGTGGACTTGGGGTTACCTTTGTATAACAATATACTGGTACTCAGTATCGTAGCAGGGGTGATATTTATCTCTGGTTTTACGTACAAATTTATCGAACAAAAAGGGCAATCTCTAGGTAAAGATATACGAAACTTTTTGTCCAAATAGATTAAAAGTCAAAGGGTTGATTTATCATAAGCCATAGATTTGTACCCTCTTCACTGTAGGCAACATCAAATCGTACAGGAAGTTGAGCCACTAAGGCTCTGAGGCTTAGACCTACATCATATTTAACATCGGTAAGCAAATCAAAATCATAGTGGTCATGTACACGTCCTACTTCAGCAAAGGCTACAACCTGAAACCAATCGACGGCTACAGGTAAGAGTGAATTGTTTCGGATAGGATTATAGTTGAGAACCGTACGGTATTCAGCCGTAGCATAAATTGCTGCTTTATCAGAGAAACGGTTACTGTCATATCCTCTCATCTTAAACATACCACCAAGGGTAGCACCCTCTCCAATAGCAGTACGGTGGGCATCAATACCTGGATAAACCTTATTGTTATTGTCCCATGAATCAGAATACCCTGTCCAAAAACTCATTGCTAAGACATTTTGTTTGCTAAATGAAAATGTGTCAAGTGAAATATATTTATTGTATTTAAATTCTAAAAAATCCCAACTTTGAGAACTTTCTCCATCTCCATAATCTTCAGAATATTGTACTTCAAAATGATACCCACGTGAAGGGTTAAGGTCAAAATCTGTATTGTCATGGGTCAAAAAGAATCGTAATCCATTGGTATTCCACTCTTGAATATTGGGTAGAGGTGAATTATCAAAACTATTGTGTTGGTAAAATCCTTTGATACCTACATAAGTTGTACCTGTCACAAAGGGTGTACCATTGCCTTTGTCTTCTCTGCCTACGGGAAATCCTTCTCTTAGGGTATAAAGATTATCAGGATTTTCTAATCCTTCTCCAATAGGAAGTACGTATTTTAGTGTAGCACTTAAGAAATCGGCATCGCCTGAAGTAACAAATATTTTTTCATCACTAGAATCATTGGAACCATCAAAATAATATTTTGCTTTAGGATAAAAACGTTTGGCTCCCATCGCAGAAAAATATAATCTATTGGTAAAAGGGAGTTTATAATTAGAAAAAGAGAAAAATCCACCAGAAAAATTGGCTTCCTCTTCTTGACCTTGTACGATAATATCTTCACTTAACCCACCAAATAAGGTAGCTACAAAAGTGGTTTGGGGTTGAAACAAACCTTGTTTAATCACTCCAATTCCTCCTACTGTACCTGTACTTTCAGCAGCAAAGGCATAAGGTAATATCACCCAATCCTTAGTTTCTATGAACGTATCCTCGGTATTTTCTGTAGCATGAAGTGTGCTTGTAGCAAGTAATGTAATAGTCAATAATGATAAGGGTATCTGTTTAATAGTTTTCATAAAATAATTATAACTAAAATTTTATAGATTTTGGTATAATAGAGCATAAAATATAGGATTAAATAATGACTATCAAAAAATGTGAAACACTAGAAGAAGCCAGAGTAGAGATTGATGCTGTAGATAAAGAGATTGTGATACTCATCGCAAAGCGTAATGAGTATATCAAGCAAATTGCCCATTTTAAAACCAGTGTAGAAGAAGTCAAAGCAGAAGATAGAATAAATGATGTCATCTCTAAAGTACGAAGTCAAGCTATCTCACTAGACCTCTCCCCGAACCTTATCAATGACTTGTATGTTCGTATGATAGATGAAATGGTAGAAAATGAAATATCTGAATTTAAAAATGCACAACGTTATTAGTAATTTAATGATTGATTGATAAAAGGTATAGGATGAAAATATTATTACTAGAAGATGATATTGTTTTACAAGATATTATAGAAGAGTTTCTTAGTGAAAATGGCTATGAAGTGACAAGCTACTTTGATGGAGAAAAAGCCTTAGATGCGATAGGGTGCAATACCTATGATATGCTACTACTTGATGTCAATGTGCCTCATATTAGTGGTTTTGAAATCTTAGCTTATCTAAGAGAGATAGGCAATACTACACCGACTATCTATATTACCTCTCTTTCTAGTATAGATTATTTAACCAAAGGCTTTGAGCTTGGAGCCGATGATTATCTGCGTAAACCTTTTGATTTAGAAGAACTCAATGCACGTATCAAATATATTATCAAACGCTACACACTTCACGAAGAGATAGAGTTTGATGGAATGACATTTGTCCCTAAATCCCATCAAATTATGGTAGGGGATAAAGTGATTGAAATGAGACAAAAAGAAGCAAAAGTCTTAGAATACTTTATCCGAAATAAAGGCAAAATTATCTCCTGTGATGAAATTATCGAAAATGTATGGGACGATGAAAGTGTGCCTACACACGCAACCATACGTACTTATATTAAAAATTTGAGAAAGATGTTTGACAAAGAATATTTTGAAAATATTAAAGGAGAAGGGTATCGTTTTAACATCCTATGAGAGGATATCTCTTTTTAGATTTTTATCTTTATATCTTATCTCCGTTTTTGTATTACTTTCTATTATTGGGTATCTCTTTTTTGAAAATAACCGTGCTTCGATGAAGAGTGCTACAAAGTTTGAAATGATGTACCAAGCACGTGATATTGCGTCTAAGATAGTAATGAAAGCAATGAAAACAGACAAAAAATCTTTACAAACATTCAATAAAACTAAATTTTTAAAAAATATCAAACATTGTCGTTTTGAAGTAGGGTACTATGATGTACATCACCAAGCTATCTATACAGAAATCGAAAAGATAAGGCACTTTGATAAAAACTTTTTTATTAAAAATAAAAAATGCTATACTGTTACAGAAGATTTAAGTCAGCATTTAGGTGTAAAATATATCGTGCTAAAAGAGAATGATTTGGTAGAATCATTAAAAGATTTACGTATTAAAATTATAGGTTATTTAGTATTTTCTTTTATATTGATGGGCATTGTAGGATACTTTTTGGGTAGATTGTTTTTACAGCCTGTACGAGAGCAGATAGAATCTTTGGATAAATTTATCTCTGATACCACCCATGAACTCAATACGCCTATTTCAGCTATCTTGATGACGATTCAATCACTTAAAAATATAGAGTCCAAAAAACTAAAACGTTTAGAAATTTCAGCCAAACGCCTTAGCATGATGTATGGCTCATTGACCTATAGACTAGAAGGAGGGGTAGCACCGATAGATACACTCTCTTTATCACGTATCATAAAAGAAAGGGTAAACTTTTCTAAAGAATTGATAGAGTCAAAAAGGCTAGAGACACACCTAGCATTAGAAGAGAGCAATGTAAAGATGCCTAAAGACTCTCTTGATAGACTCATAGACAATCTTATCTCTAATGCTATCAAATACTCTGATGTAGGCGATAGTATTTATATTTCACTTCACAATAATATTTTAGAAGTCAAAGATACAGGCATAGGGATTGAAGATGAGATACAAGCCGATATTTTTAGACGCTACTACCGTGCAAATGATGAACGTGGAGGTTTTGGTATAGGACTTAATATCGTACTCTCTATTTGTAAAAAATACAAGATTAAACTAGACCTAGAATCTACAAAAGGAGAAGGAAGTCTCTTTAGACTTACCTTTCCTACTATAAAGGTTTAGATATACTAACAGTATGAAAATAAAACTAGGTACATTTAATCTCTTTCAATTTGTAGAACCTCCTTACTCGTGGTATACCAAAAAAGAAAAATTTAATACACGACAATGGTCTGAAAAGACAACATGGATAAAAAATCAAATACAAAAAATGGATTGTGATATTATTGGCTTTCAAGAAGTGTTCTCTAAAGATGCTTTAGAAAGTCTTGTAAAAGAGCTACATTTTGACTATTTTATAACGGTGGATATAGCCAAATTGAGTCTCAATAACCCCTATAAATATGTGACTACCACCGTGGCTTTAGCCTCCAAATATCCTATAGCAAACATCGAAGAAGTATCAGAAGAGAAAGATTTTTTTCATTTTTCAAGAAATCCTATCAAAGCCACGATAAATCTGCCCCATAACCAAGCACTTTTAGTTTATGTCTGTCATTTGAAGTCCAATAGACTCAATGAATTTGAATACGTATTTCATAAAAAAGATAGCCTTGAACATAAAAAAGCATTGGTATCTAACGCTTTAGAAGGCAAAGACACTACAGCCCTAAGACAAAGACTATACGAAGCATCAGCACTTTTTGCTGACATAGAAGCATCCAAAGATACTCCCACCGTATTACTCTGTGATTTAAATGATAAAGAATTTTCCCTTACTATTGATGCTTTATCCAATCCCAAGTACCACGATGATACAAGTAGAGAAGATTTACTTTTACAAGATGCCTATTACCAACATAAACCCATCATAACAAATCCTCACCCAGAACAAAAAGAACCCAAAAGAAAAGCGACAAGTTACTTCTTGGGCAAAGGAAATGTCTTAGACTACATCTTTATCTCAAAGCATTTAAAAGTGATAGACTATACTATCTTAGATACCCATCTCCAAGAAAATAAAAATGGTTCATTACTAACAAGTGACCACGCTCAGGTGGTTTGTGAGCTAGAATTAACTTTTATTATTTGTAAAAAATAAATCTTTAATATTACAATCATTACAAACCTTATAAAATTTTTCTTTTTCTTTTTTCAATTTTGGCTTACAAGAAGTTTGATTACATTTTAAAATAATTTTACTATTCCCATTACAAGATTGACACTTATAGTAATACCCAAATTTTCCATAAGCAATTTGAATATCTACACTGTTACACTTCGTACATTGCTGTGATTGAATAGAAATATTTTCTTTTTTGACTACACTTTTTTTTCTTTTAACTACTTCTTTTTTGATATTTGTAAAAAATAGCTTTTCTACACCACACCCTTTACATTTTCGATAAAATTCTAATCCTCTTTTTTCCAATATAGGAGTACATTCTTTACTATGAGTTGAGCAAACTAATTTTAGTTTTGTATTTTTATTGCAAAAAAGACATTTAAAATAATAACCGTATTGACCATTTTTTATTTCTAAATTTGGACTTTTACAATATTGACAAGAGTATATTTCATTTTTAGCATATTCTCTAGATTTATAAATAGTTGGAGTATCTTCTATGATATTTGTTGATATTTGTTGATATTTGTTGATTTTTGTTGATTTTTGTTGATTTTTTAGGGATTATTTTAGTCGTTACAATGGGTTTTTTTACAATTGGTTCTTTTGGATTGGGCTCTTTTTGTATTGGAGAGTGAGATAATAAGAGAAGCTTTGCTATCTTTGCTATGCTATCCTTATGTAAACGAACAGCATTAATATTCAGTATTTTATAAAATTCTTTTTTATGGTGTGTATATAAATTTTCAATATGCTCATTAATACTATCTGCTTTACATATTTCGCTAAGTTCAATATTATCTCTCTTGATAATACCACTATCTGATATAGCAACCAATACATCATAATAAAGTTTTTCAATTGAAGGAGGGGATATTTTATTGACTAAAGTTTCTCTAAATAGTTTACTCTTATCTTGTGACAGTAAAAACTTTTTTAAAATTTCTATTTGTCTTTTTGCTTGTTTGATAGGAGAGGGTATGCCTGTCTCTTTATTATTATAAATACGTGTCCATTCTTCATAGCGATTGATACATATTGTATCTGTGACACTTTTTGATTCTATGATTATAAATCCAGCTGTATGCACAATCAAATGGTCTATTTGTGCATATTCATCCTCGACATGTATACGTAAATCATTGAGTACATAGACAGAATCATCATCAGCAAAAGCTCGTTTGAGATAAAAACTCATTTGTTTTTCTGCTTCAAAACCACTCTTCTTATATTTATCGTTAAGTATTTTTTTATCAGTTTCTTTTATAATCATAGTACCTACTTTATATGTAATTACTCAACACTATCCATAAGAATACCGATAATATCTGTCATGGTTAAGATACCTCTGAGTTCGTTGTTATCTATGACTAGTAGGCGTTTGATACTGTTGTTTACCATCATTCTTGCGGCATACTTTACATCAAGTTTTGCTGATACAGAGAAGGCAGGGGTGGATGCTATGTCATAGACATTGAGTAAATCTATATCGCCATCTTCGGCTACGATACTTTGTAAAATATTTTTAAAAGTCACAAGTCCATAGGCACTTGATTCTATACGCTTATCTACGATAACAGAACGTACTTTATGTTCTCTCATGAGTTTGATAGAGTCACGAACGGTGGACATATCTGAGATAATTACCAATTTTTCTTTAGGTGTCATTAATTCTTCTACTAGCATTTTTATTCCTTTTATATCATAGTTTTTATATTGTTTTCAAATTTATGAAGCTCTTTGATGTCAAGACCTGCTACATGGCTAAGTGGTAGGGTAAAGGCTAATCCACTATTTTCAGGGTTATCAAGGTCAAACTCTTTACGTAATACTTTCATCACATGCATCGAAATTTTTCTAGGTAAGACAAAGAGTAGTACCGAGACATTTTCTTCTAAAGTCAGTCCAAAAAATACTTTTTTCTCTTCTAATCCTATATTTTTCCCATGTATAATAGTAACACCTCCAGCACCTGCTTCTTTGGCTACTTCTATGGCTGCTTCTTCATGTTTATCTGGAATGATGGCAATTAGTGCAGTAAATTTCATATTTATTCTCCTTTTTCTTTAGAATTTTTGAGTGCTTTATTTTTATAATATTCAGCATAGATACCATATCCCATGACCGTAAGCATAGGAAAAAGTGAGGCAAAGGCGATAAGCCCAAATCCATCTATGAGAGGGTTTCTACCTTCGATATTTTCTGCTAATCCTAGCCCTAAAGCTGCGACAAGTGGCACCGTAACGGTAGAGGTAGTAACGCCTCCTGAGTCGTAGGCAATAGGTACGATATATTTGGGTGCAAAATAGGTAAAGACAATGACTAGCATATACCCACCTATGATGTAGTAGTGGATAGGGTCGCCAGAGACCAGTCTGTATGAGCCTAACGCAATACCTACAGCCACACCCATAGCGACTACCATCCTTAGCACGTTTTGTTTGATATTTCCTTCACTAATCTCATCTGCTTTGATAGCGATGGCAAGGAGTGCAGGTTCTGCCATGGTCGTAGAAAATCCTATAAGAAAAGCAAAGAGATAGATGAGTAGATTATTGCCCATATTGGTAAGCTGATAGGCGATGCTCTCTCCGATAGGGAAAAGCCCCATTTCTAAGCCGATGATAAAGGCATAAAGTCCCAAAACAACCATAATGATACCTGTGATAATTTTGTGTAAATGAGCCACAGGTTTTTTGATGATGATGTATTGGAAAAAAAAGATAACAACCAAGATAGGAGTCACATCTTTAATGGTATCAATAAGAGCCATAAAGGTATCATAAAGAGAAAAAGTATAGGCACTAGCCACAGATTTAGAACCTTCTGTTACTACAGCTATTGCCGTCTCTACGACCGTAGGTGCATCCATAAAATTGTAAACGATGATACCATAAACTTGTACAAATATCATAGGTGTAAGTGATGCAAAAGCGATAAGCCCAAAGCCATCTATGGCAGGGTTACGCCCTTTGATACTAGAAGCCAAGCCTATCCCTAACGCTGCTACTAAAGGTACGGTTACAGTAGAAGTAGTCACCCCTCCAGAGTCATACGCCAGACCAATAATCTCAGGTGGAGCAAAAAATGTGATGATAACCACAAAGATATACCCAGAGATAATATAATACGCAATAGGATGACCCAATAAAATACGAAGTGTCCCTAGAGCGATAGCAAATCCCACAGAGAGAGCAACCGTCATACGAAGCCAAAAGGCATCAATCAAACCATGCGAAATCACAGCAGCTTTATCGGCTATCGCGATGAGGGCAGGTTCGGCAACAGTGGTAGCGAACCCTATGGTAAAGGCAAAGGTCAAGAGCCAAAAGACTGAGCCTTTTTTAGCAAAATCAATCGCAAGTCCTTCCCCAATAGGAAAGATACCAAGTTCAAGACCACGGATAAACAGAGCCAGTCCGATAGCGACAATGGTTAATCCAATGACGATAGAACCTACATTTTCAGGTACAGATTTGAGGATAAGACCCTGAAAGAGTGCCACAACAATTATGATAGGGAGGAGGTCTTTAAAAGAGTTTTTTAAATCCCCTGCAAATATTTTTATACTTTCATTCATGGTGAGAATTATATCTATTATAATTGTGTTGTATGATAATAAAAGGCTATTTCTTATTAAATAGCTTGTATTGTTACTATTTTGCTACAAAATCCAGTGAGATTGAATTGACACAGTGTCGTGTACTCTTTGCTGTCATGCTTTCTCCTTTGAACACATGCCCCAAATGCCCAGCACAAGAAGTACAGACTATTTCTATACGCCTACCGTCTGCATCTGCTATTTCTGTAATTGCACCCTCTACAGCATCATCAAAGCTAGGCCATCCTGTCCCTGAATCAAATTTGGTATCTGAGGGGAAAAGAGGGCTGTTACATTGACGACATACATACATCCCATCTTCATGATGATCCCAAAACTTTCCTGTAAAAGAACGCTCTGTTCCTTTGTTGAGTATCACGTATTTTTCTTCTTCGTTGAGTGTGTTATATGCCATAAAATATGCCTTTTTAATTAAATTTTATTTATCATAACCAAAGATACTTTATATTACCCCAACCTAAAATACTTCACTCCCAAGCGAAAAATACGCACCATAGGATACAAAAAAGCCAAATATGAAGGAAGTTGTATAAACTTAAAATCATCAAATTTGGTAGCAAAAAGTGCTAAGTATAAAAAGAGCAGTTTGTCTTTGGGTGTTTCTCTCATCTGCCATAATAGTTTGAATGTATTGTAGCCTTTACTCTTTGGGTGTGGATTTGTAAATTGTTGCTTGATAATATGGTTTTGGAGTATTTTTATCATTTTATCTTGGTTTATTTTATCTTGTATCTCTTGGGGAATGGGGAGGTCTAGGAGGGTATGGGCTAGAGAGAGGCTGAGTAGTACCATGCGATGAATGCCTATTGTTTGAGCTATATCTAAGAGGTGTTGCCATGCGATATGCTTTTCGTTACGTACACAACGGTCAATATCACAAACCCATAAAAGGCGTTCAAAAAGGTGTTTGCTACTGTGTACACAGAGGTAGAGAAAATGTGGCTCAAAGGCTAGAGAATGGATAGTCTTTTGGTGTAGGGTAAGAGGATGTATTTTATCCCATAAGAGGGCTTCATCCCAAGTAATCGCATAGTTTTTAGAGAGTAGTTCCCAATGAATTTCGATATAGATATGGCTAGAAGGATGATGAAACCCCAAAACATTTACAGCATGTAAAAAAGTTTTTTGGGTGCTTTCTTTGAAGTGTATTTCTGGAATATAGCCATTATTTTGCATAAGATAAATGGCTTTTTCTTTGTCTTTAGGCTTGATGAGAATATCCAAATCTCCAAACTGCCTTAGACTCGTATCATGATAGACCATCTCTGCTAATGCCACCCCTTTAAACGCCAAAGCATCAATAGAATGTGTTTTGAAGAGTGCTAATAGTGTTACTAAATGGGCAGACATAGAGAGGTTTGTTTGTGCCGTTTGCAAAAAGTAGGGGCGTAAGCTATGACAAAGAGGGTGCTTGGGAAAGTGTGATTTAAGGGTTTGATAGACCAAAGGCAAGACAGCATGTTGATAGGCTAGGGTAATAAGTTCTTTTGGCTGTATGTTTTGTGTATTGAGTAGATTTTTGAGTTGTTGTAATGCATCTTTGGAGTGATGGACTTTTGCACAAAGCAGAAGAAGGCTTAGGGTAGAGGATGGCTGTGTCATCTGTATGCCTTTAAGACATACTTACTTTATAGGCTAAGGCTTGACGCACAAAACTATTAAGAGAAACCCCTGCTTTGAGGGCTTCTTGGTAGGCTTTTTTATGTAGCTCTGGTTCTATGCGTACATTAAAAATACCTTTATAGGTTTTTTGAGGTGTACGACCTAAAATGTGACAAGTTTCTAGGTAATCTTCTACAACAGCATGAAAATTATCTTCAAGTTCTATGGCTGTTGTGGCTTCAAAAGTGACCAAATCATCTATCATTTCTAGTTTTCCAAAAAAACATTTATCTTCAGAAGAGTATTCTATACTTCCTATGTAGCCTTTGTATTCAATCGTGTTAGCCATAACATACTTCCTTTAATTTTATTTGTATTTGTTTGATGAGATAGGTTTTTAGTATATTGTTAGGATGGGGTTTATGTAGGTTTATTAAGTTGTCTTTTTCCTTGTGATAAAACTTAACAGCTGAACCTTTACCTTCCAATTTGATATATCCACAAGAGAATAAAAGCGTTTCTAATGCTTCAAAGGTCAAATCTTTTTTTGGTGGTATCTCTAAAAACTTCTTTAATAATTTTTCTTTTTTACTCATAGATAAATGATACCATAAATCAGTTACATAGTCAAGATAACCCAAATAATACCCAATTTACAGTAAAATACCAAAAACAATAAAGGCTTTTTGGTGTTTCTCTATCAACCTACTTCTGGATACTGCTATAACAGTGATTCTATCTTTTTGTATAATTTTATTTCTAGCTTTAATCCTAAGGGAAAATTGCTTGATGTGGGGTGTGGGGTAGGGATACTCTCTTTGCTTTTGAGCCGTGACTTTGCTTTGGAGACTAGTATCATAGACACACAAGAAAGTATGTTAATGTATGCCAAACATAATTACAAAATAAATGGATTAAAAGCAAAAAGTTATTTGGGTGATTTTCTATTATTTCAGACAGATGAACGCTATGATTATATCATTTCAAATCCTCCTTTTTATGCTGATGGGGTACAGCAAAGTACGCATACCCATCTCAATATTGCTCGTTACGCAGAGCATTTACCCATAGAAGCTTTTATCAAGAGGGTCAAAACATTTTTAAAGCCTAAAGGGTGGTTTATATTTTGTTATGATGCCAAACAGATTGATGTCCTTTTATATCACTTAAAACATAATGCTATCAACCCTGAAAAGATACAATTTGTACATTCCAAAATAGACAAATCATCCAAACTTGTCATAATTTCAGCACGTAATAACTCAAAGTCTATGAGCCATATACTGCCTCCCTTGATAGTATTGGATGAAAATGAAAAGTATACTACTCTGGCACAAAAGGCTTTTGATAAAGCCCAAACAAAAAGTATAAAAGGTGATTTTTAGATGGAATTAATAACGAAAGAACACTATGACTTTAGCTTTGACCCTTCAGCATGTGATGCTTGTGGTGGACATTGTTGTACGGGTGAGAGTGGCTATATTTGGGCAAAATATGATGAGATAGAAAAAATGGCAGACTTTGTTAACCTTTCGATAGAAGAATTTGCTACAATATATCTTAGAAAAGTTAAACATCGCTATTCTCTTATAGAAAAACAGTTAGCACCTAATAATTTTGCATGTATTTTCTTTGATGAGACGATAAAACGCTGTAGTATTTACCCTGTACGACCTTTGCAATGTCGTACATTTCCCTTTTGGGAACAGTTTAAAAATGATGAAGAAGAGGTACGAAAAGAGTGTCCTGGAATCGTATAATATTAACCCTATTACTAAGCATAAATGTATCTACAAGTATACTTTACGCCCAAAAAATATCTATCAGTGAAGATGAGCTTATCATGAGAGGTATCTTATATAATGAGTATAAATCTTATGAAAATAGTTATGAAGTATATAAAGAACTTTTTGACACAACCCAAGCAGAGGTATATCTCTTCAAAGAAGCTACAGCATCACTTTTAGGCGATATCCATATTTTAGATAGTATCAAGCGTCTCAAAATGTGGGATGATAAATACCCAAATACACTAGAGGTAAGACGTTTGCTTATCCCTTTGTATCTTACAGCTAGACAAGTCGAAAATGCCAAAATAGAAGCAGAATTTTTACTAGAATCATCAAATAATGCTTTGGATTTGGATTTAGCTTCTAATACTTTTTTATATGGAGGAGAGTTTGAACGTGCCTTAGTACTATTGAGTAAAATTTATGAAACTGTACCACGAGAAAGCATCCTTATCCGTATGGTAGAGATTATGGATGAACTCACAGGAGAGCGTAAAAAAGCAATACAATTATTAGAAACCCACCGACGTATTAATATTGTGAGTGAAGAAATATATATACGACTTTTAAGACTGTATCAAAAAGAAAAAGATATAGATGGTATCTTAGAAACATACAAAGACATGTATGCACTAGACAATAAAGAAGAATATCTCAATAATATTATTGATGCCTATAGCTATAAACGTGACTTTTCATCTGCTATTGTATTTTTGGAAAAAGAGAAGCGTAAGCCAAAAATTTTGTATGAACTCTATAAAATAAAACAAGATTTCACAAAAGCCATTGATCTGCTGGATATATTGTATAAAAAAGACAATGATGCCAAATGGTTGGCTGAAAAAGGGATACTTCTTTTTGAAAATGCAGAAGATAAAGACGATAAAAAAATGATAAAAAATGTACTATATTATCTTGAAAAGGCTATTGTCTTAGGTAAAGATGATAGTCTTTATCTTAATTATTATGGATATACTTTGATAGAAAAAGAGGTAGATATAAAAAAAGGGATGAAGTTTATTAAAAATGCACTCATGCAACAACCAGACAATACCTATTATCTTGATTCTCTAGCATGGGGACATTATAAATCAGGAGAGTGTTCCGAGGCCTATACACTTATGAAACGTGTGGTAGAAGAAGAGGGATTAGAAGAGATAGAAATTATCAGACATTGGGATGCGATTAGAAAGTGTCAATAACTTTTGATATAATATCAAAAATTATAAAAATATGGAATAAATAATGGCACAAATTTTAGATGAAATTATCAAAAAAACAAAAGCAGATTTAGAAAAACGAAAAGTAGATTTCCCCATGGAATGGTTAGGGCGTTCTTTAGCATTTAATCCCTTTGTCCCTAAGGATGTCAAATCTTCATTACGTTCAACAGAAGAAAATCCCTACCGTATCATCGCAGAAATCAAAAAAGCCAGTCCTTCCAAAGGTATCATTCGTGAAGATTTTGATCCGATGAGTATTGCACAAGACTACGAAAAGGGTGGAGCAGACTCACTTTCTATCTTGACTGAACCACATTTTTTTCAAGGAGATAAAGAGTATCTAGGTATGGTACGTCGTTATGTAAGTCTTCCTCTGCTTAGGAAAGATTTTATTGTAGATAAATATCAAATCTTAGAAGCCCTTGCCTTTGGTGCTGATTATATTTTACTTATTGCTATGGCATTGAGCCGTAAAGAGTTAAAAGAATTACATAATTATGCTTTACATTTGGGATTAGATGTTTTAGTAGAAGTGCATAATAAAACAGACCTCGTGAAGGCTATTTTTGCAGGGGCAGATATTATCGGTATCAATCACCGTAACCTAGAGAGTTTTGAGATGGATATGTCTTTAACTTCAAAACTTATCCCACTTATACCTAATGGTAAAATTATCGTAGCAGAGTCAGGCATTAATGACCATGAAACCCTCATTGAACTCCACAATATTGGGGCAGATGCTTTTTTGGTAGGAGAACACTTCATGCGTCAAAATGATATAACGAAGGCAGTTGAAGTACTCAAATATGGAAAAGCTTTATAAGAAAGAGCGTAAATATAACTATGTAAATCCTAAAAGTTAGATTCATTTGCCTCTATAGATAGGTGCTTTTACCTGCTCTATTTACTTAAAATCTCAATCTGCTATCAAATCTAAGGTATCATAAAAGGCATCGGCTTCTTGGTAGCCATAAAATTTATTTTCTTCTAGTTCTTCGCCATCGGAATCAATAAAGACAAATGAAGGAGGTCCGAAGACTTTGAATTTCTTTTTGAGTTCGGCTATTTTTTCGTCTGATGAATGGCTGATATTGACACTAATTGCGATGTAGTCACTTTTGAGTTTGGCTCGTACACGTGCATCTTGGAATGTGGTCTCTCGTAAATGTTTACACACAGGACAGGTATCAGTATGAAAAAGGATGACCATAGGTTTGCCTTTGGCTATGGCTTCTTCTTTTTTGATTTCATAGGCTATGATATTGCCTACCTCTGTAAAGGGTAAGTCGTCTGAGAGGGTGTTTGTATTTTCTGATCCTAAGACATTGATTGTGGTCTTAGGTAGAGGATGATAGATGTTACTTTGTCCGTATCCTGCACCAATGATGAGTATTGTACCCCATATTAGTAAGACTGTAGCAAAAGCTTTTTGAAGTTTTTGCCATCCTGAACTTTCTGTGTTTAGCCCTTGTGTCGCACCTAGATAGACAGCAATCCCTACAGCATACACCCCCCAAAGGAAGAGTGTATTAATCAGCTCTAAGGTAGAAAATATCTCTATAGCAACACCCAAAAGTAAGACACCAAAGAAGTACTTGATTTTGTCCATCCACATACCAGCTTTAGGGATAAGTACCCCTGCACCAAATCCTAATAAAACAAGAGGTACACCCATACCCAAAGCCAAAGAGAACATGGTTACAGCACCTAAGACGGCATCACTCGTAGCAATAGCCACGGACAAAAATGAGATAAGTACAGGTGATACACATGCACCCAATATCAGTGCTGAAATCATGCCTAGAGCAAAGACCATACCGATATTACCCCCTTTCATCCCCTGAGACTCTGCGTTGAGCCGTGATTGGATAAATGAAGGAAGTTGAATGATAAAAAGCCCGAACATAGAAAGTGCCATAAAGATGAAGACAATAGTCATCGCTCCTATCGCCCATACATTTTGGAAATAAGCTTGTAACTGCTCTCCTGTAGCTCCTGCTAAAGCCCCCATGATAGCATAAGTCACAGCTGTACCCAAGACATAAGAGAGAGCCAAAATAACTGCTTTTGTCTGCGTTACATCTTTGCCTTGTCCTGCGATGATACTAGAGACAATAGGAATCATAGGAAGCACACACGGCGTAAAAGTCAAAAGTACCCCTGATATAAATGCACCAAATACGATACCCAAAGTACTTTGCATACTTGCATCACTTGCCCATATAAAAGTACTGAAAATTAAAAATGATAAAGTCAGCCTCAATAGTTTATTTTGTGTCATAAGTGTATCCTTTGGATGTTTTATACTATAGTATCTAATAGTACATCAAAGTCTATGTATTTTTTGTGTATTGATGATGATACTATTGAGATTTTTAGTGAAATTTGCACAAAGAGTCAACTCCCTTTGACTTTTTGCCAAAGTAGACCTAAAATCTCGTGCCATAAGATATGGCTTTTTCGTAAGGCTTCTACATTAAAAAATCCTAAATAGTTAGGATGGTTGATAGAGGCTAGATGATTGGTAGGGGCAGGGATAGGATGAAGCCCTTCTTGTCTAAAAAATTGTAATGCACGTTGCATGTGAGAGGCAGAAGTGACCAATATAAAAGGGGCATTACCTAAAAGATTTTTAGCAAATAGGGCTTCTTCTTGGGTATCTCGAGGGCTAGAAGCTAGATGTAGATTCTCTGCTTTGACCCCCAATGAAAGGGCTAATATCTTTTGCATTACAGCATGAGGGGTAGGGTCATAGACGCCACTGTATCCAGAGACGATGATAAGAGGAAGGGCATCGAGTTCTCTATAGAGACGTATGCCCTCTGTGAGTCTTACTACAGCTGTTGTGTTAAGTTGAGACGTGATAGGATGTGTGTTATCTGTATGGTGACCATTGCCTAAGACATAGATATATTCTATCTTCTTAGGAGGTGTTTGTAGGGCAGGATAGATATTTTCATAGTCATAAAGCATACTATTGACTAGTGGGTCATAAGAGATAAGAAAAATCCATACAAAAGAGAGAGACAAGATAATTTTAGCACGTACAAATTGGTTTTTATGCAGTAATATCAGACCAATAATAATCAAAATCATGCCCAAAGAAAAAGGCATCATAACAAAAGTAATCATCTTTTTTAGTAAAATATCCATTTATATATCTATACGTCTATGTGCATGGGCTTCAAGCTCCATGACTTGCCATGGAAGCCCTTGTTTCATTAGCTCATCCATAAAAGGGTCAGGGTCAAGCTCTTCCATATTGAAGACTCCTTTGCCTTGCCATTTTTGTTCTAGTATGAGCTTTGCTCCTATCATGGCAGGTACACCCGTAGTATAGCTAACCCCTTGGCTTAAGACTTCTTCGTAGCATTTTTCATGTTGGGTCACTTGATAGATATAGATGGTTTTTTCTTTGCCATCTTTGATGCCTTTGGCAAATATACCTATATTGGTTTTACCAGTGGTACGTTCACCTAGACTAGCAGGGTCAGGGAGTAAAGTAGCCAAAAATTCCATAGGTACAATCTTCATACCTTTGTGTTCTACCTCTTTGATACCTAACATTCCTACATTTTCCAAACATTTCATGTGTGTAAGGTAGCTCTCTCCAAAGGTCATAAAAAAGCGTATGCGTTGAAGCCCTTTGATATGCTTTACCAGTGACTCCATCTCTTCATGGTAGAGCAGATAAGAGTCTTTAGCCCCTATCTCAGGGTAATCCCACACTTGTTTAATCGCCATAGGTTCCGTCTCTATCCACTCCCCATTTTCCCAATATCTACCTTTTGCAGAAACTTCTCGTAGGTTAATCTCAGGGTTAAAATTGGTTGCAAAAGCGTAGCCGTGCTCTCCTGCGTTACAGTCGAGTATATCAATGCTATGTATCTCATCAAAGTAATGTTTTTGAGCATAGGCACAAAAAACATTGGTCACCCCTGGGTCAAATCCAGACCCCAAAAGCCCCATAATCTTTGCTTTTTCAAAGGCTTCATTTCTCTCCCACTGTTCTTTGTACTCAAACTTTGCTGTATCAGGATGTTCATAATTGGCAGTATCTACATAGTCCACCCCACAATGCGTACACGCATCCATGATACTAAGGTCTTGATAAGGCAATGCCACATTGATAACAATATCGACATCTATACGCTCTATCAATGCAATAAGTTCAGGAACGATGTCGGCATCTACACTAGCTGTAGCTATCTTCACAGCTATTTTGGCTTCAATATTTTGAGCAATAGCATCACATTTACGCAGTGTACGACTAGCCAAAGTAATCTCTCCAAATACTTCCACATTCATAGCACATTTAAAAGCCACCACATTACCAACTCCACCAGCACCAATAATTAGGGTTTTTTTAGACATCTTTTTCCTTCTTTTTTAATCATTTTATCATAATCACACCTTAACCTACCATAAATTGAAATAAAGAAGAATGTATTGCCAAACTTATGAGGGCTAAGATGGGTAGAAATAAGATGGTGCTTATGAGGATAAGAGAGGTTACTTCTTTGGGTTTGCAATGATATAAGGAGGCTAGGTTGATATTGGCTACGGCTAGGGGGACGAGCATTTCCATGAGGATAATGCTCTTTATGATGAGTGAGAGATTTGTAAAACTTAGTAGTATGGCTGTGGCTATGGGAATGACTATAAATTTTTGGCTGAGTGTACCGATGAGTAGCTTGGGGTTTATTTTTTTGAGGACTATGCCATGCAAAAAAGTACCCAGTAAAAAGAGTTGCATGACTATCCCTGCGTAGGCGCCCATCTTTAAAAATTCGTAAACTTGTATGTGTAGGGGTATCTCATAAATATTGAGTAGTATAGCGATGATAGAGGCAGGGATGATAGGAATTTTGATGATGTTGAGTAGGGATTCTTTGATACTAAATGAACCACGAGAATAGATATACACACCGATGATATAGACCACAAAGACATTGCTAATATTGATAAGTGTGGTATAGATGACACTTTGTTCTCCAAAGAGAGCAATACCTAAAGGGATGCCAATATTGCCCGTATTGCCTACAAATCCTGCGATAGAAAAGATAGCACGTTCTTTAGCATCTTTGAAAAGGAATCTACCCAAAATGAGGGTAGGGATAAGCAATGCAATAATGATAAGCAGATAGATAAAAACCACACTACCATGCTCTATATGAAGCTTCGCCGTAGAGAAGCCCCAAATCGCAACAAAAGGTTGTAAGAAGTAGACCGATATAAGGGTAAGTGTTTTGGTATGAATCTCTTGTTTGAAGATACGTTTTGCTAGATACCCCAAAAGGATAAAAAGATAAACAAAAAGAATGGTGATAAGGGTAGTTGTCATCGTAATCCTTTAATAAAGTTCTAAAATATCAATGCTAGGAGGGATTAAGAACCGTAAAGGTAAGCCTATCTCTCCTATGCCACTACTGACAAATACTTTTTCATCCTCTATGTGATATAAACCTTGATCCCAAAGAATATCCCCTCGTACAGGTATCATTTTGGGATACAAATAAGGAATACGCACTTGTCCTCCATGGGTATGCCCTGCTAAAGTAAGGTCTGGATAATGGTAGGGCATGTAATCTAGCGTAGTATCTGGATTGTGGGTGAGGACGATGAGGTTATCTTCTTTGCTATAATAATCCAATAAACTCACATCATCATCTCTTGCCCAATGGCTACCTAATCCCAAAAGAGTAATACCGTTGAGTTTTACAGCTTTATTGCTAATAAGATGTACCCCAAACTCTGTCAAAATTTCTTCTAGCTCCTTACGTATCGAAGGACCAGGTCTTTGGCAGTCATGGTTACCTAGTACGGCATACATAGGTATCTTCATCTTGGCAAAAGAAGCAAAAAGCTTTCGCATATCATCAAACTGTGGCTCATAGGTAAAATCCCCTGCGATAAGCAAGGCATCAACCTTGGCTTCTTTGACTTTTGCTAAGGTACGTTCGAGGATAGATGCATCATTATAAATCCCCAAATGTATATCTGATATGAGAGCATACCGAGCCTTAAAGCCTGTGTTTATCTGAGTATGGTTGACAAGGAGTATCTTGGGTTCGATAAATCGTGCATAGATAAACAACAAAGATAAAATTAAAAGTAGTATCCATCGTTTTTTGATAAACCAGTAAAGCAAAGGAAACACCAACCATGAGCCATAATAGATACATAGTTTAAGGGCTAAAATAGGGGTTAATATTTCCATGATATACTCACTTTTTTATTTTGAAGAGTATATCATAACATCGGTGTATTGTCATAGATGTTAATCTAAAGCATAACTTTGTAAAATAAAGGGAATATTTCAATACAAAGAGTCTTTATGCCCCTCAATTTACTCCCTACTGCTACACAAAATATCACAGATACCTTGCGTGATGTGTTTTTGCACGATGACAGCCATAGTGCTTTGGTTATTTACGACTTAGATTCTCCTCTCTCACGTATACTTACACAAGCCTATCGTATTGCTCTTCCCCATGGGACATTTATCAATTTTAATGACAACAAAAGCACAGAGATATTGGCTCAAATTGAAATGCTTCAGGCGAATGATTTTGTGGCATTGGTGCAATCTACTAGCTTTCGACTCTCAGCATTTCGTATCAGAATTGAACTCTTCAAGAAACAAATAAAAGTAGCAGAGCATCCCCATCTAGGGAGAATGCCAAGTGATAAAGAGGTCAATACTTATATCAATGCTTTAGCGTATGATAAAGCATATTACCATCACACAGGACACACGCTCAAAGAGATATTGGCTTCTGCCTCTACGGCTGTGGTTAATAGTGGTAGAGAAAAGCTTTTTTATACAGAAGGATTTGAAACACCCAAAATCAACATTGGAGACTATCGTACACTCAAAAATACAGGAGGACAATTCCCCATAGGAGAAGTATTTACCGAAGCCAAATCACTCAAAAATCTCAACGGAAAAACCAATATCATGGCATTTGGAGATACAAACTACAAAGTCAATATCCCTCCTCATCCCATTACTATTACCATAGAAAATGGGATTCTTACACAAACCCAAAACAGTACCCCTGAATTTGAAGCCGTATTGGCTCTTATCAAATCCGAAGAAGATAGTGTATTGGTTCGAGAACTAGGACTAGGACTCAACCGAGCATTAAGCCCCCAAAATGTCGTCTCAGATATGGGAACATTTGAGCGAATGTGTGGTATCCACCTCTCACTAGGAGCAAAACACGGCATCTATGCCAAAGAAGGACACAAAAGAAACAGTGGCAAATTTCATATAGATGTCATGATAGACACAGACACTTTAGAGATAGATGATAGGGTAGTTTTTGAAGATGGAACGTGGAGGATTTAAAAAATCCCATTTTCCTCTCGCTTACACCTATAATTTTACTTCTTTACCTTAGCACTTAACACCCATAATTCTACTTTTTCAGTGTCTCTTGAGTCTCTTCGTTTTGTTCTTCGTGATGAGGCTCTTACATCTCTTTTTAGGTGTAAATCTTTTCTGAAACGATTGTTTTTTTGTAGTTCTTCTATGATGGGGTGGGTGCTGTTTTCATCGACTACTTGGGCTAGATTTGAAAATATGAGAACGATTTTTCCATCAGGTGCAAGGTGATTTTGGGCTTGTTCAAAAAACCTTGGGAACAACTCTTCTTCATAATACATCGCTTTATCAATACCTTCTTCTAGGGTGTGTTTGGCTAGTAACCATGGAGGATTGAAGACAATTACATCTGCTTTGATGTCACAATTTTCAAATAAATCACCATGGTTGACTGTAATTTTGTCTTCGTAACCTAAGCGTTTACTTTCTTGTGCCACACCGATGACTGCATTTTTATTACTGTCTGTTGAAAAGATATTTTCAAAGCCATTTTGGATTAGCTGAAAAGACAAGATACCAGAGCCTACACCCATGTCGATGGCATTGGTTTTTGCTCCATCATATTTTTTGAGCCATTTATCAAATAATTTTAAGTGGTCAAATCGTGTAGGAAAATATGTACCATAATAGGGTCTAAGTGTCAAATTTAAGGTCTTGATTTCAAGCCCTTTTTGATACCATTGCCATGAGCTGTTCATCCCTTGCATTTCAGGAAAAGAGACATAAAATTCTGAGACATCAGGATATAACAATGTTAACCAACCACTATCAGGAGATTTTTTGACGGTGAGTTTATTGTCTTTTACTTTGAGTAGTAGTCTATGTGAGGCTTTTTTAAATGCCGAACGATAGTCTCTTTGACCTTGAAAGCTTTTGTCTTTGTGTTTAAGTAATAGATTTTTTCTTAATTCATTGAGAACTTGTAATCCATTGCTGTAAAACTCTTCGACAATGACATATTTTCCTGCAATCATGTCGTTTACTGTGGCTTCTGTGTCCATTTTACGGTAAAAGCGTATTGCTTCAATCTCTGTGGTAATAATATTTGGTCTCTCTGCTTGTAAATCTTGATTCATGCTAGGATACTCTTTTCATAGTTTTATTTGATGGTATTATACACTTTTTTATCTCTTTGGGCTATAATGTTTATCTATCTATAGTAAGGAAGAGTATGCAACGCTTTAATGAGATAAAAATAAAATTAGAAAATGAACAAAAAATATGGTTAGTAACTGGCTGTGCAGGGTTTATAGGCTCTAATCTTTTGGAATTTTTACTCCATCACAATCAAAAAGTAGTAGGCTTAGATAACTTTTCTACAGGACATAGGCATAATCTCCATGAAGTCAAAGTGTCTGTGGGTGAGAAAAAATTTAAGAATTTTAGCTTTATAGAAGGAGATATTTCGGATTATAAGACTTGTTTGGATGCTTGTAAAGGCGTGGATATTGTCCTTCATCAAGCAGCATTGGGTTCTGTACCTCGTTCTATAGAAAATCCTATACGCTCTAACAATTCTAATATTACAGGGTTTCTCAATATTCTTACTGCATCAAAAGACTCTGGTATCAAACGTTTTGTGTATGCTAGTTCTAGCTCTGTATATGGGGATTCCAAAGAATTACCCAAAGTAGAAGAATGCATAGGTAAACTCCTCTCTCCTTATGCCGTCACGAAGCTTACAGCCGAACTCTACGGAGGTGTTTTTGCCAAGACCTATGGTATGGAAACCATAGGTTTAAGATATTTCAATGTCTTTGGACGTAGACAAGACCCCAATGGTGCGTACGCAGCAGTCATTCCTAAATGGGTGTCTGCTTTACTCAATAACGAAGAGATATTTATAAATGGAGATGGGGAAACGAGCCGTGACTTTACCTATATAGACAATGTCGTGCAGATGAATATCTTGGCAGGACTTACCGAGAATACAGAAGTGTTTGGAGAAGCCTTTAATGTGGCTGTAGGAGGACGTAATACGCTCAATGAACTCTATAGCTTTATTAATAGTGAATTACAAAAATATGATAAAAATCACACGATAAAAGACGCGATTTACAGAGACTTTAGAGCAGGAGATATTCGCCATTCTAATGCTGATATTTCTAAGGCAAAAAGAATGATGGGATATTACCCAACGCATAGTATAGAAGAGGGGATATCTGAGGCTGTGGGTTGGTATGTGAAGAGTCTAATAAAGTGAAAACAGAAAGTTTTTCTAAACAAGTGCCTAAAAATTTAGTCATTAACATATTTTCTTTTCTAGCAACGGCTGTCATAGGACTTTGGTTAACCCCTTATTTACTCAAAAACTTAGGGATTGTGGCGTATGGTCTGATTCCTTTGGCTATGTTTTTATCTCAGTATGTGAGTATTATTGTCAATTCTATTAATATGTCTATAGGACGATTTTTGTTAATAGCTTTACAAAAAGATGAAATGATAGAAGCCAATAAAATATTTAATACTTCTTTGGTCATTATCGGATTCTTTATTGTCTTACAAGCACTTTTTATGGCGATGATTTTATGGGATATTACTTATTTTTTTACGATTCCTAAAGCGCTTATTATTGATGCTACTTGGCTTTTTGGACTGACTTTTATAGGCTTTTCTATCTCTTTGTTTCGTGCAGTATTTGCAACTTCTTTATTTGCTTATAATCGTTTAGATATATTAAGAATCATTGATATTTTTCAAAATTTAGTACGTGTTGGGAGTATTATTGTTCTTTTTATTTATGATAGCCCCTCGTTAAAATATATAGGTATGGCTAATTTATTGGCATCGTTGGTGGCAACTGTGCCTACATGGTTTTATTTTAAGCAATATACCCCACTATTAAAAGTTAAAATACGATTTTTTTCTAAAGAGAAAGTCAAAGAGCTTTCTAGTATGTCTTTGTGGATACTTATTAATCAAGTAGGGGTTTTACTTTTGGGTAATATTGATTTGTATTTGGTAAATACGCTTTTAGGTGCGAAGGAGACAGGTGAGTATGCGATTGTTTTACAGTTTACGATGATTTTTAAGACTTTTTTGACACTCTTATCTGGGGTATTAACACCTGTAGGGATGATATATTATGCAAATGGAGAAGTTGAAAAATTAAAGGAATTTATTATTTTATCTTCAAAAATTATGGTTATCATTTTTATCGTTCCCTTAAGCTTTATCATCTCATTTTCTTCTAAAATTATATTGTTATGGTTAGGTGATACTTATATTCATCTATCTTCTATCATTTCATTTTCTTTATTATTTTTTATTGTAGCTATCCCTGTCATACCACTTTTTACTATTACTATGGCATATAATAAAGTTAAATTTCCTGCAATAGTAGCTGTAACATTAGGAATATTTAATGTAATATCCATTTATATATTATGTACTTATACAAATATAAATTTATGGGGAATAGTAAGTACAAAACTTATTATAGAGATTATTTTTTCTTTATTTATACTATATTATGTCAGTGATATACTTTCTCTTATGTGGTATAAATTATTTAGGGTATATAGTATAGGAATAGGAATATTCTTTTTAGTATACATGATAATAAAAGTGATTAAAATATATTTTATAGAAAATATATTTGTGATATTTTTAATAATGATAGTATTGGAAATGTTGATGTTGATGTTGATGAGTTTTATTTTATTAGATAAAAAAGAAAGGTATACGATGATGAGAAGATATCCTTATTTTAGATAGATACTAAAATAAATAGTTACATTATTTAAACTTATACTCGTTTCTAAGTAGTAATATGATATTATTCAAATGGATTAGTTATTGAACTAAATTCAAATGAGGAGTTAAAAATGAGAAATGGATTTACAATGATTGAGTTAATTTTTGTAATTGTAATTATAGGAATTTTAGCATCGGTAGCAATACCTAAATTATCGGCAACAAGAGATGATGCCAAAGATGTACAAATTTTGGCCAATGTAAAAACCTGTATAAGTGATATAATAAGTGAATATGCAACTAAAGGACTTACTGTCGCTAATTCTATTGGAGGAATTGACGCATGTCAAAGGAATAGAGAGAGTATTCAATTTACTTATACTACACATGGTATTGGTGCTAATGAAGTAAAACTATATTATAGATTGTCAGGTAGTAATATTTATTATACTAAAGTATTTATCTATTCTGGTAATCTTGTAAGATTGTAATGTCTTTTAAGTGAGTATAGTCTGATAGTTTTAACTTTTTAAAAGTGTGAGCTTGAAGCATTACTTACATAACTCTGCTATAATTTTAACTAAAAAAGTATACATATGAAAAAAAAAGTAAGTTCAGATATTTCTTTAGCTATAGTCATTCCTTTTTATAAAATTTCGTTTTTTGAAGAAACTTTGAATGCATTAGTGAGGCAAAGTAATTCTAACTTTAATATTTATATAGGAGATGACGCTTCTAATTTTTCTCCTTGTAAACTTATTGAGAGATATAGGAATGTCTTAAATATTAAGTATATACGATTTGAAGAAAATTTAGGTTTAAAAAATCTTGTGGCACAATGGCACAGGTGTTTAGAAATGGTAAATAGAGAAGAGTGGGTTTGGATTTTACCTGATGATGATGTCCCCTCTGATAATGTTGTGGAAGAATTTTATAAGGGATTGAGTATCTTCGAAATCTATAATGTAAAGATATTTAGATTTCCATTAAGTATTATTAATAAAGAAGGTAAAGTAACGCATAATTTTAAATTTGAAACATTTCAAATAGAAACAAATATTAGTTTTTATGAAAAAATTGTGAGAAGTAAGGTTATGGCTACTATAGGAGATAATATATTTCATAAAGATAGTTTATTACAATCTGGAAAAATTATTGATTTTCCAAAAGCATGGGGTAGTGATCATGCAACAATTTTATCTACTTCACAAAATGGAACGATATATCCTTTAAATAATGCACATTTATATTTTAGAATGAGTGGAGAAAATATTTCATCAGATATTACAGATGGATTAGTGAAGATAGAGTCTCGTATTCAGTTTGCAAAATGGTTGAAGATGCATGAATATATTTTTGCTTCTAAGCCTAGTAGTATGTTTTATAAATATTTTTACTGGAAGGCAGAACATTATATTTTAGAAGAATGGCTATTTGATATAAGGCTTTTTATAAAATTATATCAATTACGAATTATATGTTTTGAATCTAAGAATATTATACCTATAATAAAAATATTTTTACAACACCTTAAGAGATTTTAATGATAATTAAATATATAATATATAGATTGTTTAATATACAATATTATAGATATTTACGTAAATGAAAACAACTTTACATATAACAAATTGGTATCCTAATAAATGGAATGATGTAGAAGCTACTTTTGTAAGAGAACAATATAGGCTATTTTCCAAGCTAACTGATACTCATTTACTTCATATCGCAGTACGAGATAGTGGAGTCTTTTTTAGATATAAATATATAAAGTACTCAACTATAGAAGAAGGGTATTATATATTAAGCAAAATAAAATCAACGAAAATAATAGAGTTATTGACGACATTTTTGCTTCTATGGGTTTTGTTGAAATCAAAATATAAAAACTATGATATAATACATTTTCATATAGCATATCCTTTACTTAGTTATTACTCTTGGTGGAAAAAAATATTTAAAAAACCTATACTTATTTCTGAACATTTGTCTGCGTATCATTTTAACTTTTATATGCCATGGACAACACGAAAATTAGAGAGAATTAAAAATATTTTTAGACAAGACATTCCTTTGATTACTGTTTCTAAAGCATTACTTCATGATATAGAATATTTTGCAGGAATAACAATATCCTCGTGGATGATTATCCCTAATGTCATTGATAAAGATACTTTTTTTTATAATAAAAAAAATATAAATGATACAATGACTTTTTTTGCAGTCAATCATTGGAGAGAGATAAAAAATCCATTTCCCATGCTTGAAGGTTTTGTTTTACTACATAATAAAGGTATCTCTTTTAAACTTATTTTGGGTGGATATGGAGAACTTGTAAATGAGATGAAAACCTTTCTCTTAGATCAAGGTATGATAGATAAAGTACAATTTATAGGAAAGATGGATAAAAAAGAAATAGCTTCTATCTTGAGTATAAGTGATGGATATTTAATTCCTTCTAGTTATGAGACCTTTTCTGTAGTTTCTGCCCAAGCACTCTGCTGTGGTGTTCCTCTAATTGGTACAAAGCTTTTAGCTATAGAAGAATATGCAGATAGTAGTTCTTATCTTTTTTTAGAAACTAATAGTGCAAATGAATGGATGATAAAGCTATTATATTTTATAGATAATCAATATCTTTATAACCATGAAAAAATTGCATTAGAAGCCAATAGTTATTTGGATAATGAACATATTAACACACTTTATCAAAAAACTATAGAAACATGGTTTATATCAACATGAAAGAAGCACAAATATTAATTATATCACCCGAACCATGGAACGAACACTTTGTATCTAAGCATCACTATGCCATCACTTTAGCCAAACAAGGGATTAAAGTATTTTTCTTAAATCCTCCAGATAATCGTGTAAGTGATATAGATATAAGCGATACAAAATATAAAAACCTTAAGAGTATCACTTCACCTAACGTAGCAAAAGGATTAAGATTTTATCCTAAAGTTTTACGAATCTATAGAGAACAAAAATGGCTTGAAAAATTAGAAAAAAGAATAGGTCAAAAGTTTAATACAATATGGCTTTTTGAAAATTCTCGGTTTTATGATATGGGCTTTGCAGGTACAAGGCTTAAAATATATCATCAAGTAGATTCTAATCAAATTTTTCATCAAAAAGTAGCAAGTAGCTCTGCTGATATTAATTTTTGTACAACAGAGTATATTCATAAGGAATTATGTCTAAATAATCAAAAAACATTTAAAATCTCACATGGTATTAATATGAGTATAGATAAAATGTCTTTAACAGATAATCAAAAAAAGAGATTTTTAATGACATCTAAGAATATTGCTTATATTGGTAATCTTGATATGAAATATATTCATGAAGAATTATTACATGAATTAGTTTTAAATTATCCAAATAGTACTTTTCATTTTATAGGTGCTTATAGTAAAAATGCTAACCTCTATATACTATGTGGAGGATTAAAAAATATTATTTGGTGGGGAAAGGTAGAGAGTAGCTTAATTATAAATATTTTAGAATATATAGATATTACTTTACTTCTGTATAGGGCAGAAGAATATAAAGAGCAGTTAGCAAGTCCACATAAGATACTAGAATATCTCTATAGTACTAAAGTCACAGTAGCCACGTACACCGATGAATACAAAGACAAGCGACATTTATTAGAAATGGTTGATAGCTCAGATGAATATTTAGAGAAGTTTCAAGAAGTCATAGAAAACTTAGCATTTTATAATTCAAAAGAGAAACAAGCCAAACGTAGAGCTTTTGCAAAAGAACATAGTTATGAAAAGCAATTAGAAAAGATATTTAAATATTTAAAATGCTATAATATAAGACTTTAAAAAAGAGACGATATGCAACAAAAACCTAAAATTATCATTTTCCTCTACAACCGACTCTTTGACCCACTTATTCAATCAAATTTTTGGCTTTATATTCAAGACTTTTTAGACAATGAAGAGACAGCTTATACCTTTCATCTTGTTACTTATGAAAATCCGAAATTTCCTTTGAGTCAAGAAGAAAAAGCTTTAGTAGAAAAATGGAAGATCCAAGGCTTAGAGTGGACAAGCCTAAGATGGCATCAAGGCTCAGGGCTTAAAGAGAAGTTTATTGACCTTTTTAATGGATTTAGGCTAGTCACTAGGCTTCGTTTTCAAGGCTTTAATCATATTATGACACTGGGTTCTGTAGCAGGAACTTATGCCTATATGTATGCCGTTGTGTTACGTTTAAAACTCTTTTTGTATCAGTTTGAGCCTCATAGTGAGTATGCTGTAGATAATGGTATGTGGTATAAAGAGAGTACGCAGTATAAAATCTCTCATTATTTAGAAAAGAAATCAGCCTTATATGCGAGGACTATTGCTTCTGGAACAGTATTTATGGAAGAGAGAATAAAAAATATTTGGAAGTCAAAAGCAGACTTTATACGCATACCTACGGTGGCTAATGATAAAAAGTTTCTGTTTAATCAAGCCCTAAGAGATAAAACAAGAAAAGACTTAGGACTAGACGATGATACATGGCTACTCTATTACCCAGGGAAGTTTGGAGATTTATATTATAAAGAAGCGTTTGCATGGATGTATAAATGGCTCAAAGAAGAAGAACTACGGCTTCATTTGCTCATAGTAACCCCTCATAGCGATGATGAGGTTAGAGATATTTTTGAATCTGCTAGTGTGTTATCTAAAGACTATACTATCGTCCATAGTTCTTATGAGGAGATACATAAATATCATTTCGCCTCAGATTTTGCGATTATTTCTGTACCATCAGGAGAGTCAAAAAAGTTTATTTCTAATATTAAAGTAGGAGAATATCTTTGTGCAGGATTGCCATTTTTGATTACCAAAGGGGTATCAGAAGATTATATTTACGCGACTGAAAAAGATGTAGGAGTAGTGGTAGATGATTTTGTGAAAGAAGATATTAAAAAGGCTTGGCAAGAAATCAAAGCATATTTAGAACGCGATAAAAAAGCATTGCGAGAGTATTGTAGAGAAGTAGGTCTAGCGTATAGAGGTTTTGAGGTTTTGAATGTGAAGTTTAAGATAGCACTTGATAGTTTAACCAATCTTAAAAACTTCAAGGAATAATAATGCATAAAATTTTTAACAGAATAAGAGATTTATTGTGTCATATGGGATTACATATTAGTAAATGCTTAACGATTAAAAGGCTTGTACATACATCAAAAGAGTATAATCAATTATCTTCAAATCTATCTTTCTTAAAATATATTAAAGAAGATAAATTAAAAGAATCATTAACTGTGATAGAATCATTAAAATCTCAAATTCAGCAAGATTTATTTGTATTATTAATACATAATTTTAAGAAGAATGGTTATTTTGTAGATTTTGGAGGAACGAATGGCGTTTATATGAATAATAGTTGGATATTAGAAAAAAATTTTGGATGGAAAGGGATTGTTGCTGAACCAGCTAGAGTATGGCATAGGACTTTATTAAAAAATAGGTTATGTCATATATCTAAAAAATGTGTATGGAAAGAATCAGGAAAAAGTATTGTATTTAATGAGACGAAAGAAGGAGGCTATTCAACTATTGATTCCTATTCATTTAGTGACAATCATGCGAAATTAAGAAAAAATGGTAAACAGTATACAGTAGAAACCATTTCATTAAATGATTTATTAGCATTATATTCAGCACCTCATACAATAGACTATTTGAGTATTGATACAGAAGGAAGTGAATATGATATTTTAGTAGATTTTAATTTTAATAAATGGAATATTGCAGTGATTACTGTAGAACATAATTATACAGATAAACGAGAACAATTAAAGGTATTACTGGAATCAAAAGGATTTATACGCGTTTTATCTAGTATCTCTCAATTTGATGATTGGTATATAAAGCCTAATTTATTACAAAACTTTAACAATACTTTTATTTCAAAAGTAAAGGAGAATATCTTATGAAACGCATTATTTCTTTAACATCAATTCCACCTCGATTTCCATTTTTAAAGAAATCATTAGAAACACTTTTATCTCAAGAATCTGTTGACGAAGTTCGCTTATATATTCCAAAAAAATATCGACGGTTTCCCTTATATGATGGGGTATTACCTGATGTTCCTAAAGGGGTGACCTTGTGTATTGTTGATGAAGACTTTGGACCCGCAACAAAAATACTTCCTGCATGTAAAGATTTTAGAGGAGAAAATGTTCAAATATTATTTTGTGATGATGATGCTGTTTTTCCAAAAGGTTGGGCAAAAAAATTATTTGATATTCAAGAGAATAGATCAATTGAAGCTGTTGCTGTATGGGGACGACCTATTGGAGATTATATTTCTAATGAAGTAGTGTCTTTTCATGGTAGATATGCCAAACAAATAAAAATTCAACATGATATACAATATAGATTAGGTAGAGTTTTAGAAAAGTTATTTGGATATATACCACTTAAAAAACCTATGATAGTATCTGGATATGTAGATGTTTTTTTTGGTGTGTGTGGAGTGGTAGTAAAGCCGATATTTTTTGATAGTGAGGCATTTGATATTCCTAATGAGGCTTGGGCTGTAGATGATATTTGGTTATCTGCATATCTTGCTAAAAAGAATATTCCTATTTATTCTCCTTGGCGTTTATCTTGTCCACATTCAAGTGAATCGGCGAATGTAGAGTCTCTTTTAACTTTAGAAGTTGAAGGAAAGAAAAGACAAGAATTAAATGCTAAAGCAGCAGCATATTGTCAAAATAAATATAAAATTTGGAAGTAATATTATCTTATTCATATGTGTTATTAGGTAATAGTGAGCTTAACTATTAAGAAAAGGAGAAATAAAAATGAGTATATTTGATTTTAGTGAAACAAACTTTTCTTGGCAACGACCTTTAGGAAGTTATTTAAAAATTCAAAAATTATACAGTATAATTATTCGCAATAAAAAGTATCAAATTAATAAAAGTTTAAAGTTAAAAAAGAAATTTTTAAATGTAGGATGTGGTCCTAACCCTAAGGATAATTTTATTAACCTTGATTATCTATGGAGATTAAAGGTAGATATCTGTTGGGATATTACAAGAGGTATTCCTTTTGAAGATAATACTTTTGAGGGGATTTATACTGAACATTGTTTAGAACATATTACTTTTACTGAATGTGAGAAAGTATTAGAAGAGTTTTATCGTGTTTTAACACCAAAAGCAATTGTTCGTATTATTGTGCCTGATGCAGAATTATATTTAGATTTATATGAACGCAGTAAAAGAGGGGAAGATGTCAAGTTTCCTTATATTTCTAATGATAAAAACTTTACTCCTATGATGGCAGTCAATAAAATTTTTAGGGATTATGGGCATTTATTCCTTTATGATTCAATGACTTTGACAATGTTATTAAAAAAAGTTGGTTTTGTTAATATTAAGCAAGAATCTTATATGCAGGGAAAATGTAACACATTATTAATTGATACTGAATCAAGAAAGATTGAATCATTATATATTGAAGCAGAAAAGTAAAGTAATGGAGGATGATTAGATGGAATATATAACTTCTTGTTTTGTATGTAATTCAGTATATATAAATGATTTAAAAGGTTTTGAATCAGTTTATTTATGTAAATGTAACACTTGTGGTCTTATTTTTGATAAACGTATTCCTACGGAGAGAGAACTTTATGAACATTATAAAATATATGCCTATACATCTTTAAAACCTCTTTCTCTTCAAACTCGTAAAAGTTATCATCATTTATTAGATGAATTTGAAATCTATCGAAGATATGGAAATATTTTAGATATAGGGTGTGGACAAGGGGATTTTTTGGTTGAAGCACAAAAAAGAGGTTGGAATGTATATGGTACGGAATTTTCTCAATCTGCTGTAAGTCTTTGTGAATCTCGAGGAATTATGATGTATCAAGGAGAATTAAATGATACAATTTTTAAAAATATTTCTTTTGATGTCATCACCTCTTTTGAAGTGATTGAACATATTAATACACCTCATAAATTGATGTTGATTGTCGATACAAAGTTACGAAAAGAGGGCTTGTTTTATTGTACAACCCCTAATTTTAATGCTTTATTACGATTTTTTGAAAAATCTCAATTTAAGATGATTGGTTATCCTGAGCATATTTCATTTTATACAAAAAAATCTTTGGTTTATTTGGGTAATATGTATGGATTTAAAGTTTTAAAGGTATTAAGTACAGGTATTGATATAGAACGATTGTTAAGTGTGTTTCCTAAAAAGAAACAAGTTTCAAGTAATAGTAAGGTTATAATGAAGAAGAGTAATGAAAATATACGAAATTTAACGGGAGAAAATTACTTCTTTGCTATGATTAAACGTTTTATTAATTGGGGACTTACCTTTTTTAATAAAGGGGATACAGTTAAAATATATTGGATAAAGAAATAAAATGTACAAGGTATCAACTCATGGAATGTAAAATTTGTAATTATACAAGCAATAATAACTATCTAATGGTTAGAGAAATGATGTTAAAGACAGAAGAGGTATTTCAATATTTAAAATGTGAAAAATGTCATACACTTTCGTTATTAGAAGTGCCTCAGGATATGGCTCAATATTATCCAAAACATTATTATTCATATAATGGTAGTATTCCTAAAAATAGTACTTTAGAGCCATTAAAATATTTGTTACGATGTTCAGCTATGCGAGGACGCTTAGGCTGTGGTAATATAGTAGATACACTGGTGAGTAAACTCAAACAAACTGCTTATATATGGCTAAAAAATGATATGATAGATGTAGAGTCTCATATTTTAGATGTAGGATGTGGTAATGGTTTTTTACTAAAAGATATGCAGAAGTATGGGTTTAAGCATTTAATTGGTATTGATCTCTATGCAAAAGAAGAAATCTATGAAAAAAATTTACATATTTTAAAAAAAGATATAACTATTTTAGATAAAAATCAATATGACCTTATTATGTATCATCACTCTTTTGAACATATCATTAACCCTCATCAAGAATTAAATTTACTGTATAATAAATTAAAAGATGGAGGTACATTGCTTATTCGGATACCTTTATGTGACTCTTATGCTTTTAGAAAATATCAAGAATATTGGGTACAGTTAGATGCACCTAGACATATTTTTTTACATACAATAAAAAGTATGCACCTTTTAGCTAAAAGGCATCATTTTAGAATAGATGATATTGTTTATGATTCTACGAGTTTTCAATTTACAGGCAGTGAATGTTATCTTCAAAATTTATCTATGGGAGAATATAGTAAAATTTTTACTTCGAAAGAATTAAAAATTTTAGATAAAAAATCTAAAGAGTTGAATAATTTACATGATGGTGATAGTGCATGTTTTTATTTAAAAAAAATGGAAAAAAATGCTAAACACTAAACAAATCCTCATCACAGGAGGCACAGGGTCTTTTGGTCATGCTTTTGTGGCTTATATCTTAAAACACTATAAAGAAGTAAAACGCATTGTCATTTTTTCAAGAGATGAGCAAAAACAATTTGAAATGGCAAAAGCATTTTCTCCTAGTTACTATCCTATAGAGTATATTTTAGGAGATGTACGAGATAAAGTCCAACTTTATAGAGCAATGAAACATATAGATATAGTCATTCATTCAGCAGCGATGAAGCATGTCGGAGCGTCTGAACAAAATCCTATGGAGTGCGTAAAGACCAATATCTTAGGAAGCCAAAATCTTATAGATGTAGCTTTTGAGAGAGAAGTGAAGCAAGTAATTGCCCTCTCTACGGATAAGTCAGCCAATCCTATTAATGTCTATGGTGCATCTAAACTTATCTTGGAAAAACTCTTTATTGAAGCTGATACTAAAAAAAGAGGGCAAGAGATACAGTTTTCTGTACTGCGTTATGGCAATATATTTGGGAGTAAAGGTTCGGTAATTCCTTTTTTTATGAAGCAAAAAGCTAAAGGAATCTTATCTATTACCGATGAGAATATGACAAGATTTTCTATCACCATGCAAGAGAGCATTGATTTGCTATTGTTTGCTCTTTCTAAAGGTTGGGGAGGAGAAATTATTATGCCTAAAGCCCCTTCTTATAATATTATGGATATTGCTAAAGCCATCGCACCTAAAGCTAAGTATGAGATGATTGGTACACGCCAAGCAGAGAAACTGGATGAGCTGATGTATTCTGCTTTGGAATCTTATCATACGGTAGAAAGAGAGGGTGTTTATGTGCTTTGTCCTAGTCATGGAGTATGGGATAAAGAGGAATATATCACTCAAACAAATGCTATAATGGTAGAAAAAGGGCTAGAATATAACTCTAAAGACAATGAAGACTTTTTATCTATAGAAGAGATTAGGCAGTTAATTAAAGAAGAAGTAATTTCTAAATGAAAAACTATAATCCTATCGTATCTATTATTATTCCTGTGTATAATACAGAGAAATATATAGCCGAAGCCATAGAATCTGTCTTAAATCAAACCTTTGAATCATGGGAACTTTTGATTATTAACGATGGTAGTACAGATGATACAGCAAAAATATTAGCGATTTTTGAAGATGAAAGAATAACTATACTCACCCAAGAGAATAAAGGGGTAAGTGTTGCTCGTAATAGGGGTTTAGCATTAGCAAAAGGAGAGTATATTACTTTTTTGGATGCTGATGATGCACTTCCTTCTTATGCATTGGAAAAGAGAGTCACCTACTTAGAAAGGAATATTGACGTAGATATAGTTCATGGTAAGGTGAGTATTAGAGATAGACATTTAACAGATGAACTTAGAAGTTATGAGCCTTTTGCGATGGATAATGTATTTAAGAACACATTGCATTTAGATAAAAATATGTTTTTTAATCCAAATTATATGATACGAAAAAAGAGTCTTGGTAGAGTGGAGTTTCAAGAAGGCATGACACATGCAGAAGATATAGTATTTTTATTACGCTTATCTTCCCAAAAGATGGTTTTTCACTCTATTGCTTTGCCTATGTATTATTATAGAGTATCTGAGACTTCAGCTATGAGTAATATGCAAGGCTGGAGACAAGGATATTTAGATTTATTGTATCATATAAAATCTATAGATTCTATTTATTACAGAGATACCATTATCATGAGAATAAAGATTGCAAAGATGTTAGTATTATGGCATATTAAGAATAAATACTTTTTGGGATTACTGGATGTATTTAGAGTATTTAAATAGATGATGAGGAAAATTAATGATAATTACAGCTTTTATAAATAATTGCCCTATACAATTGGCATTAGTTAATAGAATAAGGCAAAAATTAATACTTGATAAAGTGTTTTGTGCTAAAAATATTATTAAAGATAAAAAGAGAACTTTATTATATTTTAGTAAAAGGCTAATACGATTTCCTTTTGAACTTTCTTTTCGTATGGCTTGGAATGAACTCAAAAAAACCTATTTACAAGAATATACTAAGGCTAAAAATAAAATAACAGTTACTATGGTCAGTAATATCAATGATAGAGTAATTTTAGAGTATATAAAAAATTCTAAACCTTCCTTGATTATTGTTTCTGCTACAACGCTTATTCAAAAAGAGATTATTGATGAGGCAAAAAAAATAGATTGCTTAATCTTGAATCTTCATACGGGTATCTCCCCATATGTTAAAGGTGGACCTAATTGTACGAATTGGTGTTTAGCAACTAACAATTATTTAATTGGAAATACCGTGATGCGTCTTGATGAAGGGATTGACTCTGGAAATATTATCGCAACAGAACAGACCACGCTACAGGGGAATGAAACTTTGTTTGCATTACATCATAAAGTGATGGAACATGGATTTGAGTTGTATCTTAAAGTGATACTTTGTTATGTCCTAGAACAAAGGGAGTTAAAGGCTATTCCACAAGATAGGATTACCGAGCATGGACAAGTATTTTATACTAAAGAATGGACTATTTCAAAAGTAATTCGAGCCTATTATAATTATATATTTTTCTATCAAAAAGGTATACAAACTTTTGTATTAAAAGATAGTATACAATTATTTCCGTTTATCTGTAAAGAGGGATAGACTAAGTCATGTTAAACAAAAAAATCTATAAAAAGTTATTTTTTACACTCTTAGAGATACTAAATACAAAGAAGCAATATCTAAAGAATATTAAGCAAAATAATAATTTAATAGTTTTAAATTTACATAGGGTTTCTGAGGATAGTAATCCTTTTTATCCCTCTTTACATCCTACACTTTTTGAAGAACTTTTAAAATTTATTAGCCAACATTTTAATGTGATTACTTTTGGTGAAATTGAAGCTTATAAGAATAGTGATAAACCCAATCTTATTCTCTCTTTTGATGATGGATTTTATGATTTTTTAGAGTATGCAATGCCTTTGATGAAGAAATACCATATACAAGCAAATTTAAATATTATTCCTTTATGCTTAGAAACGCAACAACCTATATGGGATGTAATGTTGGGAGATGTATTAAATCAAGTACCTATGATTGTTATTAATCATTTAAAGTTTTTAGGTTTTAGTATGAAACTTACTTTAGAGAATCAAAGTAGTTATGCTTTAGCATTGATTGCCTATTTGAAATCTAAACCTCAAAAAGAGCGTCAAAAAATATGGAAAATATTTGAAGATTTAATTCAAGAATATAATGTTGTTATAACAAAAATATTAAGTAAAAAAGATATTATTGAAATATTTAAAATCCATGAAATAGGTGTACACTCTTATTCTCATGAATCTATGGGTATAGAATCCCAAGTATATTTTGAAAATGATTTTTTAAAGTGTCAAAAATATTTTCAAAATATACTACTCTTACCATTAGATATTTATGCTTTTCCTAATGGCAGTTATGAAGCCTACCAACTAGACTTTTTAAGACAAAATCATATAAAACATATCTTATTAGTGAATGAAGAATATGCTAATTATGATAGTCATACTTATAATAGATTTACATTTTATGGAGATTCAATAAGTGAAATTAAAATGAGAGCTTTGGGATGGACACGATGACCCTCCTCGCCCTCACAAAATACTCAAAAGCAGGAGCATCTAGCCGTTATCGTTTCTATAATTATCAAAAGTATTTCAAAAAAGAGGGAATAACTATGACTATTTCTCCTTTATTAACTCAAAAGTATTTAGAAAGCACCAATAAGTATAACAAAATACTTATTATATGTTTGGCATATCTAAAGAGGTTTTTTCTAATAGTAAATATTTTAATAAAACCTAAAAAATATGATGTGCTTTTAATAGAATATGAGTTATTTCCCTATGTCCCTGCATGGTTTGAATTTCTTTTGTCTAAGCGAGGGATAAACTATAGTGTAGATTATGATGATGCTATTTTTCATAAGTATGATAAGCATATTTTACTTAAAAATAAAATAGCTAAAGTCATGCGATATGCTGATAAGGTAATTGTTTGTAATGCTTATTTAGAAGAGTATGCTAGAAAGCATAATCAAAATATTTTTATGATTCCTACGGTAGTACTTTTAGATAAATATAAAGAAGCAATCCAAGAAAAAAAATATTTAAAGCATCATTCTTTTGTCATTGGTTGGATAGGTTCTAGGACGACTAGCCCTTATATACTTGAAATACTTTTTATTTTAGAATTATTTATGAAAAAATATGATGATGTTGTCTTGCATCTTGTTGGGTTTGATGTGCTTTTATTAAAAAATAAAACGCCTAAGATAAAAGTAATTCCTTGGAATCAAAATACAGAAATAGAAGAAATTTTAAATTTTGATATAGGTATTATGCCTTTAAGAGATGATGCTTGGGCTAGGGGAAAGTGTGCCTTTAAACTTATACAATATATGTCTGCCAAAAAGCCAGTGATTGCATCGAATGTGGGTATGAATTGTTCCTTGGTAGAGGAGGGGATTAATGGCTATACTGTTTCTTCTGATGAAGCTTGGTTTGAAGCCTTGGAAAAACTCTATAAAGATAAAAGTCTAAGAGAAAGAATGGCGAAGAATAACTTCGCTAAAATAGAAAAATCTTATAATCATGCTATTCATGCAAAATATTATAGTCAAATTTTAAAAGGAATATAGATGTTTATTTATATATTCATGTATCTTATCGCCTCCTTTTCAGCCATTTCTATTTCAGGACGACAAACGATTCGTTCTAGTACGATTGTATGGACTGTGACGGGTATATTTTTGACTATAATCATTGGTTGGCGACATCATGTAGGAGGAGATTGGAATAATTATCTTAGACGCTTTAATGCTATTAGTGATTTTTCTTTTAGCCAAACCATGGAACAATCAGATGTAGGCTATCAGTTTTTGGTCTATTGGATGAATGCTTGGGGTTTTGAAATATATGCTGTGAATTTTCTTTCAGCCATACTTTTTGTGACAGGGCTTATTGTCTTTTTGCGTAGAGAACTCAATCCTTGGTTGGGGCTTACAGTAGCTATTCCTTATCTTATTATCGTTGTGTCTATGGGATATACGCGTCAAGGGGTGGCTGTTGGGCTTGTGATGTGGGCTTTGGCTTCTTTGAATAGGAGAAAATTTCTCCAATTTTTATTTTTCATCCTTTTGGCTGTTTCTTTTCATAAATCTGCGATTTTGATGATAGCTTTTGGGATATTTTCTCATGGCAAAGGCAAACTCTTGAAGTTTCTTGCTGTACTTGTCGCAGGGATAGGAATATGGCTTTCTTTTGTAGAAACAGATTCTTCTGCTTTATGGAAAAACTATGTCGAAGCAGAAATGCAATCTCAAGGGGCATTGATACGGGTTGTACTTAATGCTATTCCTGCGATATTACTCTTGCTTTACCGTAAACAATGGAAACGATATTTTAATGATTATACGCTTTGGTTTATGGTAGCTTGGGCTTCTTTGGCTAGTCTTATTGCTGTAAATTTCGCTTCAACGGCAGTCGATAGAATGGCTTTATATTTTATTCCTATTCAGATAGTCGTCTATGCAAGATTGCCTTTCTTGGCGAAAAATACCCTTTCTCCCAAAGTGACGAGTACGCTTATCGTCGTATTTTATGCGTTTATTTTACTTGTTTGGCTCAATTTTGCTGTCAATGCTAGATATTGGGTGCCTTATCATCATATGTTCTTTTTGGACTTGTTTTAGATGTGTGGTATTGTAGGGTTTTTGGGACAAAATAAGCAAGAACAGACACTTGAAGCCATGTTAGAAATCCAAGCCCATAGAGGAAGAGATGATAGAGGTATTTCTATACAAAAACTTGCGAATACTTATGTACATTTAGGACATAATCGTCTCTCTATTCAAGATACTAGTAATGATGGACATCAACCTTTTATTTCTACTTGTGGAGACTATAGCATCGTATTTAATGGGGAAGTTTATAACTTTAAAAGCATTCGCAAAGACTTAGAAACCTTAGGACATCAGTTTATTTCAAACAGCGATACCGAAGTCATTCTCTATGCTTATAAAGCCTGGGGTATAGCGTGTTTGGAGAAGTTTATCGGTATGTTTGCTTTGAGTTTATTGGACAAAAAAAAGAATACACTCTATTTAGTCCGTGATAGAGCAGGGGTGAAGCCTTTGTATTATTATACTTATGAAGATACTTTTATTTTCTCTTCGGAGATTAAATCTTTTCATGAGCATCAGGACTTTAAAAAAATCTTACATAAAGAAGTCTTGCCGTATTATTTTCAGATGGGATATATTCCTGCTCCTCATAGTATTTTCAAAAACCTCTATAAAGTAGAAGCAGGGCATTATCTTTCTTATGATTTAGAAAAACATACTTATAATAATACTTGCTATTGGTCAGTAGATAATGCGTATAAAAAAGAGAAGTTTGATAAGAGTGAGAGTGAGGTACTTAATGATTTAGAAAATCTTCTTGAAGATGCTATCTCTTTGCGTATGGTCTCCGATGTGCCTGTAGGGGTATTTTTGTCTGGAGGATATGATTCTTCTTTGGTTACAGCACTTTTGAGTAAAAAGCACAAAGATTTACATACTTTTACTATAGGCTTTAAAGACAAGCGTTACAACGAAGCCAAACACGCCAAAGAAATAGCTTCTTATCTAGGTACAAAACACGAAGAGTATTATCTTTCCTCAAAAGAGCTTTTATCCCAAGTAGCGTTGTTGCCTTTTTATTATGATGAACCTTTTGGAGACAGTTCTGCTTTACCCACGATGTGCCTCTCACAAATGGCAAGTAAACGCGTCAAAGTAGCACTTTCTTCAGATGGAGGAGATGAGGTTTTTTGTGGTTATTCTAAGTATTTCTTTTTAGAAAAGTTTTCTAGCATATTTCGCTCAAAATACAAAAAAATACTTTTACAAAATACCCTAAATAGTATCTCTTCTAAACACATTGCACAAGTAAACACACTTCTACCCAAAAAATATCAACAAAGTAATATCGAAGACAAATATCATAAATTTCAAAGGGCATTTAATGCTGAGAATATTTCTCAAATGTTTGTAGAAGCTTCTTCACCCGTAAGTGCTAAAGAGGTCAAAAAATTGCTTCATAGTGCGTTTGATAGAAAATATTTTGAGAAATTTAAGCACAAAGACCAAGAACATCTTTTAAATAATATGATGAGAATAGACTATCAAACCTTTATGAGTGATGATGTTCTCACTAAAGTAGATAGAGCGACGATGTCTGCGAGTATAGAAGGGCGAGAACCTCTACTTGACCACCGACTATTAGAATATATGGCAAGAGTCCCTACAGCACTAAAATACAAAAACAAAGAAGGTAAATATTTATCAAGGCAAATCCTATACAAACACATTCCCCCCTCTCTCATAGACAAACCCAAAGCAGGATTTCAAGTGCCTTTGCAAGAGTGGCTCACAAATGATTTAAAATATCTTGTTGAAAAATACTTAGATGTGCGTAAAATAGATGATGAAATATTTGATATAAAAGAGATAGAACGCATCAAAAAAGCACTCTTTTTGGGTGATGTGAGAGAGGTGAATAAAGTGTGGTTTATTTTGTCGTATGAGATGTGGAAGGAGAGATGGTTTGATTAAAAAACAGCCTAAACCCCTAGCCATCACCCTAAACACTTCATGGAATATCTACAATTTCCGTATAGGTTTATTAAAAGCCTTAGAAAAAGAAGGCTACAAAATCATAGTCATTGCTCCAAGAGATGCCTATTCAAGTAAATTAGAAGCTTTGGGCTTTGAATATCATGAGATTAAGATGAATAATAAAGGTACAAATCCCTTAGAAGAGTTAAGGCTTTTATGGGATTTTTATTGGCTTTATAAGAAGTTGAAGCCTGATGTTGTTTTGCATTATACGATTAAGCCTAATATTTATGGTTCTATTGCAGGGCGTTGGTTGAATATCCCTATGATTTCTAATATCTCTGGTTTGGGTACAGTCTTTTTAGATGATGCTTTTTCGTCCAAGGTAGCACGATGGCTTTATAAGGTGGCATTAAAACGCGTAGATAAAGTCTTTTTTCAAAATGCTGATGATAGGGCATTATTTACTAGATTAGATTTAGTAGATGTGTCTAAAACGGATGTATTGGCAGGGTCTGGGATAGATACGCAGAAGTTTAGCCCTATAGAAAGTCCTGTGAATAAGAGAATGACTTTTTTGTTTATTGCAAGATTGCTTAGGGATAAAGGATTAGTAGAATATGTTGAAGCCTCAAAAATGATGCAAGAAAAATATAGTGTGAAGTGTCAAATATTAGGGGCATATTATCCTAATAATCCTACAGCTATTGATGAAAATATGATGCAAACATGGGAAAAAGAGGGCTATGTAGAATATTTGGGTGTGAGTGATGAGGTGGCTTTACTTATTAGCAAGACTGATTGTGTGGTCTTGCCTTCTTATCGTGAAGGACTCTCTCGTGTCTTGCTAGAATCTGCTTCTATGGCAAAGCCACTTATTACGACAAATGTAGCAGGGTGTAAAGAGGTGGTAGATGATGGAATAAATGGTTATCTCTGCGAAGTGAAAAATAGCTATTCTCTTTTTGTCTCTATGGAAAAGATGTATGATTTAAGTCATGCCCAAAGAGAAGAAATGGGAAGAAAAGGACGAGAAAAAGTGATGAAAGTCTTTGATGAGAAGTTGGTGATTGAGAAGTATGAGGAGGAGCTAGATAGAATCACGTAACCTTTTCACCTATGAGTCACATCTGCCATTCAATTATATCTTTATAAAAGAATTTTTTATCTATAATATAGTATCCCTATACTCCAAGGAGTTCATTATGCAAAAAAATTCTATATGGCGATGGTTGTTGCTGTTTTCTTTATTTCCTATGTTACTATTGGCGAAGACTACATTTGTGACGAGTATTTTACCTAATAATACACAAAATTCTGTAAGTATTTGTGCTACGATGAAGGATTATTCTTATAATAATAGTAGCAACAAAAGTGTGATGAAGACGTATGTAAAGATAGTTCCAAATCATTCGTTTACTACGTCATGGTCATACCGTAGGCTTTGTATTGATGGTCTTAAGCCCAATACTTCTTATACGATTAACTTGTATAAAGATATGCCTTTAGGAGCAAATACGCTTGATAAAGATTATCGCTTTGAGAGTAAGACTACAAACTATGCACCGAGTGTAAGCTTTCCTGAAGAGGGGTATATCTTGCCTACAAAAGGTGAGATTACTATCCCTGTGGAGACTACAAATCTTGGGCAGTTATCGGTCTCTTTGTATAGGATTAATAGTCGTAATCTTATCAAAAGTATCAATAAATATGGCTTGTTTCGTACGATTAGTAGCTACTCTTTGGAGGATATAGAAAATAAAAATGGCTATCTCTTGTGGGAAAAAACGCTTAATCTTGGAGAAAAAACACCCAATATTAGTAAACTTACAGCTATTCCTGTAGGGGATTTTTTACAAAATCGTAAAGCAGGGGTGTATATTTTATTTGCTCAGATGCTTGATGAAAAGGGCAAAGAGATTTATGATTATGATAGTCCTACACAGTGGTTTATGGTTTCTGATATTGGACTCTATACGCTTAAATCTAGCAAAGGTTTGGATGTCTTGACCAAAGCACTCTCTACAGCCAAGCCTTATAATGATGTACGCCTAGAGCTTATCTCGAAAAATAATGAGATACTAGATACGGTAACAAGCAAAGATGGACATGCCTTTTTTCCTGCTTCTGTGTTGCGTGGAGAGAAAGGACTCAAAGCCAAGGCAATTTATGCCTATGGGGCAAATGATGACTTTTCTGTACTAGACCTCTCTAAACCAGCTCATGACCTAAGTGATAGAGGTGTCTCAGGTAGAGAAAACTTAGGAGAGTATGGGGCATTTATCTATAGCAATAGAGATATATTTAGACCCTCTGAGTCTATTACTTTTCATGCTTTGCTTAGAGACCAATTGGGCAAAGCAAAATCAGGACTAAATCTATCGGTGAAGGTATTTGATGCTAGAGGGGTAGAAGTCTATTCAAAGCAGTTAAGTACAGATACTTTAGGACATTTAAGTGACACCTTAGAGATAGCAGAATCAGCCAGTACAGGTAAATGGAGAGTGGCTGTATACGCAGGAGCAAAGACCCCTATAGGGACGTACCACTTTTTAGTAGAAGACTTTGTACCTCCTAAGATAAAGCTAGAAGTCCAAAAGATAGAAAAACAGCTCAAACCCAAAGAAGAGGGTACTATAGGCTTAGTTGCTAAGTATCTTAATGGTGAAGTTTTCCCTCATGCACAAGTAGAAGTTAGCACGATTATACACAAAAGTAAATACTTAGAAAAAGCATATAAAGAGTATCTTTTTGGCAATATCAAAGAACGTTTTGGAAGTAAAAATTTAACTCCTCTTCGCTATGAAACCGATGAAAATGGTGTATTGTCCTTGCCTTTTAAGATAGAAAAGTCTTATGCCACTTCTTTTCCTCTTTCTGCGCATATTGATATAGCTGTGAGTGAGCTAGGAGGTCGTCCTCTACACCATGTGATAGAACAAGGTTTTGCAAATAAAGCCTACTATATTGGGATAAAGCCTCTTTTTGATAATCATGCTGTAGATAGGGATAGCAAAGCCAAATTTGACCTTATGTATCTTAAAGAGAATCAACGCTCTCATGGACGCTTACACTATGAATTGATTGAAGAAAAGACACATTGGTATTGGAGTTCTACCGTTGATAGTTGGGAGTATTATAAAAGCTATAGTGACAATGGTGTGATACGTAAGGGAGAGATAGAAACTTTAGCATCAGATGCTGTCTCTTTGGTGCTTGATACATTGGATTGGGGAAGCTATAGACTCAAAGTGTATGATGATAATAAGACCTTGACTACCTATCGTTTTAGTAGTGGATATGAAGAGAGTAATAGTAAATCTTCTCCTGATAGGCTTCCTGTGTCTGTAGACAAGCAAAGCTATAAGGTAGGCGATATGATGACGATGAATATCAAGCCCAAATTTACAGGACCTATCGAAGTGTATATCGCACAAAATGACCTTATCGAACACCAAAGGGTAGAGGGTATAGCAGGAGAAGATGTCAAAGTCTCTTTTGAAGTACGCCAAGCATGGGGCAGTGCTGTGTATGTATTGGCTTCATCTTTTAGAGTCCAAAGTAAAAAACTAGGGGCAAATCGTGCCATTGGTATCGTGCCAATACATATCAAACATCCAGAACATGAGATGAAACTCTCTTTAGTCCATCCTAGCAAGACCACATCCAATAGTACCGTAGTGGTAAAGATAGATGCACCCAAAGCATCTGCTTTACCTACAGAGTTTACTTTAGCAGCAGTGGATGAGGGGATACTCAATCTTACGAACTATCAAACGCCTAATCCTTTGGAATACTTTTTTGGTCAGCAAACCTTAGGGATAGAGATACGTGACCTTTATGACAGTATTATCCAAGCACGAGGGACACATGCTAAGTTCAATGTAGGTGCAGGTGATATTATGCTAATGATGCCTAGACTCGAAGAGAGTTCTGTAAGGAACAAACGTGAAGTCGTTGCACTCTTTACAAAAAAGCTTACTTTTGATGCAAATGGTACGGCTTTGGTCTCTTTGGATATTCCAGATTATCAAGGGGCATTAAAACTCATCGCCCTAGCATGGAACGCAGAGGCTATAGGGGTTACGCAGAGTACGCTTATCGTTAAAGATAAAATTTCTATAGAGTATTATATGCCACTTTTTCTTTCTGTAGGCGATAGTGTAGAGACACTGTTGAGTATCGATTTTGACAAGAGTCTTGACGCAGGAAACTATCAAATACAGATAACTACCCAAGGGGGTGTCGTTGTAGCAAAAGAAAACTTTGATGTTACTATTGGCAATGAAGTACATAAGATAAGCCAAAGTGTAATGCTAGAAGCCAAATATCTAAAAGATGCTACGGTGTGTATCGAGGTATATAAAGAAGGCAAAGTAGTCAAAGAAAAGTCCTTTGAATTGGGGATAAGAACACCTTATCCTCAAACGTATGTCCGTCAGATGGATAGCCTTCAAGATAGGCAAACCCTAGACCCAAGCCAAGCGATAGACCTTTCTCAATGGTCTGCTGTGCATAGTCTTTCACTCAAAATATCGACTCAAGCACTGTTGCCTACAGAGTCGTTTAAAAATGAACTCATAGACTATGCTGGACGTTGTGCCGAACAGACGACTAGCCGTGCTATGCCATGGTTGTTTACAGATTCAAAAGAGCATCATCAGACGATACAAAATACCATAGCACGACTGATGACGTATCAAAACATAGAGGGTGGCTTTGGATTATGGCTAGGAAGTGGTGTAGATATGTGGCTTAGTGCCTATGTTTTAGACTTCTTAACACGAGCCAAAGACGCTGGATATACTGTGGCAAACTACAATATCAACAAAGGTTTAGATTGGATAGAAAATCATCTCAATAGATGGGAAGATACTCCACGTAAACAAGAAGCTGATGCCTATGGACTCTATGTATTGACACGAGCCAACCGTATCTTGATGTCAGAGATACAGTATCATGTGAACAATCCTAAAAGTAAGATTGCCTCAGCCCAAGCATGGGGGCATTTGGGTGCTTCTTTGGCGTATGTAGGAGAAAAGGCTTTGGCTCAAAAAGTCTTTGCTAAAGCCCAAAAATCTCTAGGGGCTTCTTATGGAAAACGGTATTACAACAACTACGGAGGGGCATTGCGTGACCATGCTTCTCTCATTTCTCTCATGGCAGAATCCAAAGCAGAGCAATGGCAAAAACTCTACTATGACCTCACACTCAATGTCAAAAAAGAAAAATATCTAAGTACCCAAGAACTTAGTGCTTTACTTCGTGTATCTTCTTTGCTTGAAAACACCAATCCTAAAGCATTAAAACTACGCTCAAAGGGTAAAGAGCTTCCTTTAGAAGATGGCAAATACTTTAGACAAGGTAACGCCCTTGGGGATTTACCTATCGTGACCAATGTAAGTGGCACACAGAGTTGGTATGATTTGAGTTTTCAAGCCACACCTATATCGATGCATTATGATGCTAAAAACAATAATGGCTTTTCTATCTCTAAAAGTATTTATACTTTAAAAGGGAAAAAAATTGATATGCAAAATATCATACAAAATGAAAGACTCGTGGTTGTCCTTAGAGGGAAGATAGAGCATTATGCTATAGAAAATCCATTGATTAGCGATTGGCTACCCTCTGGATTTGAATTGGAAAATCCACATCTTACGGGTATCAATGCCGTAAAAAGCTTAGCGTGGTTAGGTCAAACAACGCCTAGCAAACATGAAAGCTACCGTAATGATAGATTTGATACAGCGTTAGAGATGAATTTTGATACAAATAACACCTTTCAAGTAGCCTATATCGTAAGAGCTGTAAGCCGTGGAGAATTTATCTTAGCCCCTGTAAAGATAGAAGATATGTACCAACCTAGATATAGAGCCTTTAGTTCTTTTGTCTCTAAAGCCATAGAGATAAAAAAAGAGTCTAAACAAAGTCCACGTGTGGTAGGACTCTCTGAAAAAGCGTATCTATCGGTATATCACACGGCTATCAAAACACTGGCATCTTATGATATTTTAGAGCTTAATATCTTGCGTAATGCTATCTTTGCTCAGGCAGGATTAGACTTTGAGATAAGCAATCCTATGCTTCATAAAAAGTTTATGCCTTTTACTTGGTATCATCGAACGACTACAGATTCCTCTAAGATATACCATGGTCTCTCCCCTGTAGCCAAAGCAAATGTACACACACTTTTAGATGAAGAAAAAAGACGAGGAGGGGGCTTGGTATTGGCTGATTTTTATCGTGTTTATCATATCTCTATGGATGAAAAACTATTAGCCAAATATGATAAAAAAAGTTTACATATCTTACGAAATAGCCTTTTTGCACGGTATGGACTTGTCTTTAAAGAAAAATCATTACAGACTATTTTTGATTTTATGCCATGGTATACGCCCCAAGATATTAGTGTCAGTGAGATTTTTGATAGACAAATGAATGATTTGGAAAAAGCCAATATACGTTTGATGTTGAAGCTAGAAAAAGCACTATAGATTGAAAAAACTAAGGCTATGGCTCTCTCTTTTACTCTTAGGGGTGGGTAGCATAGTCAGCGTGTTTATCTTCTTTGATAGGATTTGTCCTATCGAAGACGCTATGCTCAAAGACACGTCACAGGTCATTACCTTTTCTAATGGTTCATGGGCATACCTCTCTACCAATACAGAACAAAAGTGGCGTTTGCCTGTAAAACTCAAAGAGATAGACCCTCAGTTTATTTCACTCCTTCTAGCGTATGAAGACCAGCGATTTTATAGCCATTATGGTATAGACCCTTTAGCAATGCTAAGAGCCATAGGACAATGGATACGCCATGGTAGGATAGTCTCAGGAGGCTCGACCATTACCATGCAACTAGCCAAACTACTACACCCTAGACCACGCACCATTTTGGCAAAGCTCATAGAGATACTACGAGCCATACAATTAGAAATGCACTATAGCAAAGATGAAATACTCCAAGCCTATCTTACCTTAGCACCGTATGGGGGCAATATCGAAGGGGTGGTTGCTGCGAGTATGCGTTATTTCAACAAAAAACCGTATGCACTTTTGGCGAGTCAAATGGCATTATTGGTAGCCCTCCCACAGTCTCCAGAACGTTTTAGACCAGAAAAACATCCCAAAAGAAGCCAAAAAGCACGAGATAAGATATTGCACTATGCTTTTAAAAAAGCCTTACTCTCCAAATATAGCTATGAAGAAGCACTCAAAAAAGCCTTGCCTAAAAGACTATACCCTATGCCTCGATATGCAGGGCATTTGGCTCAAAAGATAGTACCCAAAGCACGGCATACACAGACCCAAAGTACAAGCACCACACTCAATGAGAAGCTACAAAAACAGATAGAGTACTGGGCATTGAGCAAAGAGCGTACTTTAGCGAGAGGGAGTACTCTAGCTATATTGGTCGTGCGAAATAGTGATGCTTCTATACAAGCATATCTAGGCTCACACAATATGTTTAGCCCCAAAGTCTCTGGCTATGTGGATATGATACAAGCGATTCGTTCTCCTGGGTCTACACTCAAACCTTTTATCTATGCCCATGGTTTTGAAAAGCATATTGTCCATCCAAATACCATTATACTCGATGAAGAAATTCGCTTTGCTGAGTATATGCCTCATAATTTTTCTTCTACGTATACGGGGGAGGTTACACTAGAAGATGCCCTACAAAAATCACTCAATATCCCTGCTGTAAAAGTTTTATATAAAGTAGGTGTCAATGATTTTGTCCAAAAGATACGCCATGTCATTGGAGAGGTACATATCCCCAAAACAAGAGCGACTTTACCTATCGCTTTAGGAGGATTGGGACTTTCTATGTGGCAATTGACACAGCTTTATGTGGCACTAGCACATGATGGAAAAAGTAGAGAGTTACATTATCTAAGTAGTGAAGAAAATCAGACAAGCCAAAAAAGACTCTTTGACCCAGCTTCAAGTAAAATGACCACGGCTATCTTACGAAAGAGCCAAGCCCCTAGTGGCTTTAGAAATGCACAACATCACATCGCCTACAAGACAGGTACGAGCTATGGCTATAGAGATGCATGGACAGTGGCATATACCAAAGAGTACAGCGTGAGCGTATGGGTAGGTAAACCAGACAACAGCCCACAGCTCAAACGTACAGGACGCAACACAGCAGCCCCTTTGGCATTTGAAGTATTGTCTATGATAGAGGCTCTTTACCCCCAAACCCATTGGCAATGGTCTCCTTATTATCTAGGCAATACAGCCCCAAAAAGCTTAGAGTATTTTGATAAAAAAGCACAAAAACAAGAAGCCAAACTTACCTTTGTCTATCCTCAAAAAAATGCACGTTTTATGAGTGCTGATTGTAGTGATGCGATGGTAGAGGTACGCATAAAAGATGGAGAAAAACCCTACTACTGGTACATAGATGCCCAACCCAAATCCTATGAAACTGCCCAAGCCCAACTATTTTTCAAATATGGTGCACACAACATACGTATCATAGATGCAAAAGGAAATATCATCAGTCGAGATATATGGGTCAATAAACCTGAGTGTGAGTGAGGTCTTTTTTTAGCATTAAATTAGTGAATAGCCGATGAAATTATCATACCAAGTGAAGCAATAATTGATGCAAGGACGATAGCTAAGGCTATGTTTCCTTCTTGTACTATCTTTGTTTTGATAGAAAATTTGGTCATGATTTCCATCCCAAAAAGTGCTATCATAAAGACGACTAAGCCTAAAAGTGTATAAACGAGTGTTACTATAAGTTGTTCCATTTGTCTCTCCTAAATTTTATTTACCACTGCTCCAACCACTGCTACTACTGCTTCCCCAGTGGCTTGAACGAAGGCTCTTTTGTTTTTTTACTTCTGATTTTACTTCTTGTAATCCTGCTCCTGTATAGGTAGCATAGATAGCTCCCATAGAGAGTAGGCTAAATGCTATAAATATTATTTTCGTCATTCTCTCTCCTTGAAATAGGGTATCGATAGTAGGAATACAAAGAGTATCAGTGCATAGATAAGATAGTTTGTCCGTATGACTTGTTGTTCTATCTTGACCGTTGTGATACTTTGATTTGGATTTTTCTCTCCGATGAAGTGGTATCTTCCTTTATCTAGTTTGAGATAAATAGTAACAGCAATGGCATTTGATACCCAGCTTTTACCTATGTCTTTTTTTATAAAAAATACTTTTTGTTTGTCAATATAAAATATTTTTTCATCCCCTTTGTAGAGTGATAATTTATTGTTAGCTGTACCTACACCAGAGACAGATATTTTGATAGAAGTCAAAAAAGCACTAGAATCAATACTGAAGTTCTCTTTTTGATTGGTACGGTAGCTAGTATCATAGACTGTTTTACTATAAAATAAAGATGAAAAAGCCAATATAAGTAAGAGTAGGGGCATGATGAAAAATATTTTATTGATGTTGAATACGGAGGGGCTTTCATCATCATCGCTAAAGGTCTCATCTTTTCTTGTCTTACTTTTGCTACTATACTCTAAATTAAAAGCAGAATAAATATCTTTTTTATTGAGCTTTGTGGTATGAAATACTTCTAGTTCATTGATGTTTTTTTCGATACTTAGACTTCTGTATCCTACACCATTATAATCCCAACAAGTAAATTTGTCTCCAAATTTGGCTACCCAATTGAGTTCACCCTCTACATAATCAATATAAAACATATACGATTCATCATCTAAAATATAGTGACCTTTTTTATAAAAGAGTGTTTTAGGTTTCTTGACTTTCCATGAGAACAAATCAAAATCTCGTACTTTCATAGAGAGTGAGATTTTACCATCTTCATAGACAAGCCATGCATACCCATGGGTAGGGGAGTAGAGGAAAAATTCATTCCATTCTTCATCCGAAAATTCTATCGTTTTGTAGGTGACCCACCCGATAATAGTCCACTCTACCCCCTTGATATTGCCTCTCATTCCGATTTTGAATGGCCCTAGAGGGCGTTTGACTTTTTCAAACTTAGAGAGGACTGCGTAGTTATCGTTTAGGTCTAATACCGAGTGACAATACTCACAAGTGACGGTACTAACCCTACCTCCACCCAAGATATTGAGAGGAGCAGCACAGTTTGTACACTTGATAGCCGATACGCTGTCTGATACGATTTGTTCTGACATTTTAGCCTACCTTCTTGATATCAAAAGGACTAATCCATTTGCCAAGGTAGGTTTCTACCCCATCTTTGCCTAGCTCTAGTGTGGTTAAGGAAGCATCTTTACCCGAGAGGTGCGTATAGAGATAGGTGTCGCCTTTTGTAACGGTTTTGGGTAAAGCACCTTCAAAGCCTTCACAGGTAGCCATGCCTGTCTCTGTCACAATCAAATTGTCAAATGTCACTTGACCAACATTGAGGGTATTAAACAATTCCCTAGAATAGCGAGAGTCTACTTTTTGTTCTAAGACAAAATCTCCTTCATCGATACTAAGCCAATATTCATTGCCCTCACTGTCTTTAAGCCACCACTCTTCCCAAAATCCACGCCCATAAGAGTAACGTATTTTGCCTAAAGGAAGGTAAGACTTATGTTCATACCCAAAAGGAACATTGAGGTGTATGAGTGAGATTTCAGGGGCTAAGACAGAGCTGTCTCCTGCTAAACGTGTGGCTTCATTTTCTAAAAATATGGTAGATTTACATGAGAGACACTGTACAAGTTTGACATGCTTGAAGTACAAAGGAAGGGTATCGCCACATTGAGGACAGTTGATACTCTTTTCTACCGTAAATCCATCAGTCATGATGTTTCTCCTTATTTTAATATTTTCTTTATCGCCTCAGAACAGACCGTAAGTCCTACAGCTCCTGTGACGGCTACACATGAGCCTTTGCCTTTACATTTGTCTTCTTCAGGCGAGAAGACTACTGTGAAGTTTCTATTAAACCTTGCACGTTTGAGTTCGGTTCGTATCTTTCGTGCTAGGGCATCGCCATGTGTTTTCCAGATAGATGCTACTTCTATCTGTTTGGCATCATAACGTTTGGCAGAACCCAATGCCATGATAAGTTTAGTATAACATTTTTTAGCTACTTCTATTTTGACTTTGGTTGTATCGGCTGCATCTATGATAATATCATAAGGAGAAAAGTCAAAACTACCCACCCATGCCATATCCATACGTGTCTCTATGGTCTTGATAGAGGGATACAAAGAGGCTAAGGTCTTGACTTTACTTTCTCCTATGGCATGTGAGCCTATTTGTCTGTTTTGATTGCTCTCATCATAGGTATCATAATCCAATATCGTAATATCTGATACGCCCGAACGATACAGGCAATCTAAGGCATAAGACCCCACCCCTCCAATGCCCAATATTAGTATTTTGGCATTTTGTAACTTGGCAAAATCTTCTTCCCCAAAGAGCATACGACAGCGTTCAAATCTCATACTATATCCACGCTTGTAGTGCTTTGATGTCATCATGGGATGTCATATCCAAATGAATAGGTGTGATAGAGACATAATTATCACTAATTGCATCAAAATCAGTAAGATGCCCATGGGTTTCTATCCATTCTAATCTAGGTAGCCCTATCCAATAATATTCTTTGCCACGAGGGTTATGGTGTACTTCGGCATGAAAACCATATTTTTTATGACCAGCACGTGTTACTTTGAAGCCTTGGCACATTTCACTAGGGATAGGAGGGATATTGATATTAAGAAATTTACGCTCAGGTAGGGGGAACTCTCCTGCAAATATCTTGGCTACCAATGTAGCAATACTTTTTTTGGCTAAGTCATAGCCATAGGCTTTTATGCTTTCTCCTGCGTTGTGATAGACTTGTGAGATAGCCACAGCAGGGATACCTTGAAGCACAGCCTCCATGGCAGCCGAAGCCGTACCAGAATAGGTAATATCTTCGCCCATGTTTGCCCCTACATTGATACCAGAGATGACAAGGTCAGGTTTATTTTCTTCTGAAAAAAGTTTATTTAAAGAGAGAAACACACAATCCGTAGGTGTGCCATCATCAAGTTTATAAAAGTCTTTTTTGACTTCTACAAAGTGCAAAGGTCTCGTGAGGGTAAGCGAATGCCCACAAGCAGACTTTTCGGTAGTTGGTGCTACCACGGTCACTTTGGCTAGAGGTTTGAGGGCTTCTACTAAAGCTAAGAGTCCTTGGGACTCAAAACCATCATCATTTGTGACTAATATATGTTTTTGACTGCTCATCTTGAAATACTTTATAAATTATTTTAACACTATTATAACCTTTTTGATATAATACTTACAAATTATACCAAAGTATCAAGGATAAATTATGCAAAAAGCACCGATGTTAAGAGTAACATACACTAAATTGAGTGAAGAATTAGAAAATCTAAAGTCTGTAGAAAGAGGTGTAATAGCTGCTGTGATAGATGAAGCTAGAGCGCAAGGTGACCTAAAAGAAAATGCTGAGTACCACGCCGCCAAAGATGAACAAGGACTGATGGAAGCACGTATCTCGGAACTAACCGATATCGTAGGACGCGCACAAGTGATAGACCCTGCTACTTTAGCACACAAACGCATAAGCTTTGGGTCTACTGTAGAATTGTGTGAGCAAGATACAGGAGAAGAATTGATATATACCATCGTAGGTGGGCAAGAGTCCAATCCTAGCAAAGGGCTTATCTCTATCCAATCTCCTATGGCAAAAATGATATTGGGTAAAGAAGAGGGCGATGAGGTCTCTTTGATTCTCCCATCAGGCAAAAAAATGTATGATATTGAAGAAGTATCTTATGTAGAGATAGTTCTTTAGAGGAGAAAAAATGATAAATATAGGGATAGTAGGGGCGAGTGGATATACAGGGCTAGAATTGGTAAAAATGTTGCTGGGTCATCATGGATTTACTCTCAAATATCTAGCCACTACCAAAGGCGATACGATGATAGAAGCACTTCATCCATCGCTTCAAGATGTCATAAGTCTCTGCGTAGAAAAAGCAGATGCCCATGATGTAGCAGCACGTTGTGAACTTGTGTTTTTAGCATTACCTCATAAGGCTTCGATGGGTTTTGCCAAAGTGCTTTTAGAAAAGGGTGTTAAAGTCGTAGACCTCTCAGCCGATTATCGGCTCGATTTGGACACGTATGAAGAGCATTATTGTACGCATGAAGATACAGAACATTTAGACAGTGCTGTCTATGCACTCATAGAATATTACCGTGAAGAGTTAAAAACCACCCAATTAGCAGCAGGGCCAGGCTGTTATCCTACAGCCACGCTTTTGGGTATTTTGCCTTTTATTCCCTATATTGATACATCAGCACCTTTGTTCATCGATGCCAAATCAGGGGTAAGTGGTGCAGGAAAAAAACTCTCTGAGATAAGTAGCTTTGTAAATATCAATGAAAATATTTTTGCGTACAATCCCCTTAAACACCGTCATTCTCCAGAGATAGCCCAAAAGATAGAAAAGATACACGGTGTCAAAATGAATGTCAATTTTGTACCCCATCTTATTCCTGCGACACGTGGAGAATTGGTCTCTATCTATGCCGTACTCAAAGAAGATATAGACCCCATAGAGATACTCAAAAAGCAGTATGAAAATGACCCTTTTATCCGTATCCGTGAGACACCTGTAGATATAAAAAGTACAGCAGGAACACACTTTTGTGACATATTTGCCACCACAAATGGCAATGCACTCTTTGTAAGCTCTGCGATTGATAATCTACTAAGAGGGGCTAGTTCACAAGCCTTGGCAGCAGCCAATTTGATGTGTGGATATGATGAAAATATGGGCTTACCTGTTGTACCTTATATGCCATAATCTAAAGGATTTAAGATGCTAAAGATAGAAGAAAATGCCATTTTTATCGCAGATTCTCACTATCCCCATCATGGCGATGCCTTGCTCATATTGCTTCAAAAGATAGAAGCAAAAGAGTTAAATGTGCCTCAAATATTTTTGATGGGAGATAACTTTGATTTGTTATTTGGCTACAATGACTATATCCAAACCTTTGCCAAAGAAGCCATATCTTTACTACAAATACTCTCCAAAACGATAGAAATACACTACCTCGAAGGCAATCATGACTTTTGCTTAGAGAGGGTTTTCCCTGATATACACGTCTATAGCAGAAACGCCCAACCTCTAGTCTGTCGTTTGGGTACGCAAACCGTAGCACTCTCTCATGGGGATAAATACGCCACAGGATTTGCTTATAACCTCTACTGTACACTCTTACGCCATCGACTAAGTCTTAGCCTCTTAAAACCTTTGCAAAAACCCATTATTGATTATCGTATACAAAAACTATCTCAAAAAAATATTTGTCATAAATTTCATCAATTTGAAACAAGAGTAGCACAGATATTAGCACACTATACAGAAGTAGATATGGTCATAGAAGGACATTTTCATCAGTCTAAAAAAGTAGGAAAATATATCTCTCTACCCTCACAAGCTTGTCAAAATATGGTAGCCATCATCAAAAACAATCAAGTGATATTCAAAACACTATAATGGTCTATCTTAGCCTCTTTATCATCGCATTCCTCTCTGCTACATTGCTACCCTTAGGCAGTGAAGCCTTACTCATTTATGATATATCTGAGGGATATTCTCTCCTACTTCTTTGGAGTGTGGCTACAGTGGGCAACACCTTAGGAGCGATACTAAACTATATCATAGGACACAAAGGCGAAACCTATCTACAAAACAAAGGGCATCTATCTCATGCCAAAATGACCAAAGCCAAAACAATATTTTCCAAGTACGGAGGATGGACACTTTTACTCTCATGGCTACCCATCATAGGTGACCCCCTCACATTTATAGCAGGTGTATTTGCGTATCCTTTTAGGTACTTTGTACTCATCGTATTTATAGCTAAGGGGCTACGGTATTTGGGGGTTATTTTATTGATGGGATATTGTTGATATCATAATTCTCCCTATAAACAGAAGCACTTAATTAAATTTTTTTTCTTGTATGGCTTCTTCATAGGGTTTAAACTGCATAGTTAGTGTTTCCTTTGGATTTCTAAGATATATTTGAGCTTGATTTGATTGTTTGCAAAGACAATCATTTCATCATTTTGTACGCCTGAATGCTTGGGCTTTGCCCAGTAGCTGTCATAGCCCTTTGTAGGATTTGCACTCACAGAATGGGCAGGGACTTTGTAGTTTCCCATGGCAATATCGGCGATAAACATATAAATACTCTCTTGCTTTTGGGAATTGTTCCAATACATACCATCACAATAGTTCAGACTCTTCGTACTTTGGTCAGAGAAATACAGCCCTTGACCAAACATATAGCCCGTCACACTCCCTGGGGATTGCTTGGGCATGAGAAGCCCACTTTTGAGGATAGAGAGGAGATTAGAAATCTTCGTCCCATGAAAAAGCTCCATTTGATTGTCCAAATCATGGCGATATTCCTTGGCTTCTTGCCCCAAAGAGAGGCTATAGATATTATGGATTTTGTAGCCATTGACATATCTGCCATGTTTCCTATTTTTGCTTTTTTCAAAATAGGCTTCAATGCGTTGGTATTCTTTCTTGTCTTCTAGCTGATACATAGAAGCTTCAAAGACGATTTCAAAAGGCACTTTTTCTTGGCTTTTTTCTTGCTTTGCTTTGAGGTCTTTTTTCTTTTTTTCTTCTTCTACAATCGTAATGGCATCTAATAAACTCACACAAATATCCAACTGCGTAGAAAGCTTTTCTTCGCTATGCAAGAGATTTTCAAACTCGCGTAAATTGCTAATCTTGGTAGGAATAATCCTAAAGTATCGTTCGTTATATTTTCGGAACATTTTGCTTTTTTTCGCCGTCCTTTTGGCAACAATACTTTCAATCTTGTTCAGTAACTCTATGGCTTGATTCACTCCCTCTTGGGTAATCACGCCTAAAGGGGTTTTGAAATACCCTGTGGCTATGTCATATTCAATCTTCGTTTGAGTGGTAATATTATGAATATTTTGTTTCACCAATTTTTGGATAAGCGTCTTAGAAATATCATCGGTAGAAATTTGTTCCATGGCAATTTCCAAGATATTTTCATTAATATGCGTACTGCTTGTATCCAAAGCAAGGTCAATCGCCGATTTCACATAGCCCTTGCGTAACTTCTGTCGCATCTTCTGATTAAACACCCTCTCGCCCCCATGACAAGAAAGCTTCTGTGCCGTCGCTCCGACCCTACCATATTCAATATGCACCGTATCCCCATGCAATTCTAATTTATAAAACTTGTTGTTATTATTCTTCGTATCCACAAAAATAAGCATTTCTTTCATTGAGGTTTTCCTTTTTGTTGATTATAGCCAATTTTAAGGATAATCAATGCACAAATAAAAGCACTGACTAGAAATATAGATAGGGTAGATAGCTCTATTGGCTTAGAAGTAGAAGGCTTTTTTTATTCCTCTTTCCAAAAAATACCTATTTATGAAAAAGTTTTTATCTAGGAGATAGGAGCTATGGTATTTAAAAGGGTGTTGAAAATTAATATATGCGTAGGTCGGTAGTCTTCGACTCCGACATAAATTTAATCTCATCATAAATATTTGTCGGAGTGAGAACACTCCGACCTACAAAGAATAGATAAGATTTTCTACCCCTCCCCTTTTTCCTCCCCAAAAAACATCAAATACAAAGCAGGTAAAACCAATAGCGTAAGCAAGGTAGAAGAAAGTATTCCCCCAGTAACGACTACTGATAGTGGATATTGTATCTCCGAGCCTACACCTGTGGCATAAAGTAGAGGTAAAATACCAAAGAGTGTGGTAAAGGCTGTCATGAGTACAGGTCTTAGCCTAAGGAGTGTGGCATTTTTCACCAGCTCAATCGTGGCTAAATCTGGGTGTTTTTTGCGTAATTCGTCTATGAAAGATACCAAGACAATGCCGTTGAGTATGGCAATGGCAAAAATGGCGATAAAGCCCACGATAGCAGACACCGATAGGTAAATATCGGCGACTAAGAGAGCGACAATCCCTCCCATCAGTCCCAAAGGCACACCTAGCAAAATCAAAAAGGCTTTCTTGAAAGAGTTGAAAGCCGTGTAGAGAAGAAGCATGATGAGAAGTAGCGTAATAGGGATAATCATCGCCAAAGTTTGTGTGGCTTCTTGCATATTTTTGAAATCCCCTGCCCATGTGATGTAGTAGCCATCTGGAATAGTTACTTTGGCTTTGATTTTGGCATCGGCTTCGGCTACAAAGGTAGCAATATCTCTCTCTTCTACTTCCATAGACAAGACCATATAACGGCTCAAATTCGCGCGTTTTATAAAGGCTGGGCCTTGGACGACTGTAATATCACAGACTTCTTCAAGTGTGACTATCGTACCACTTGCCCCACGCAAGATGAGCTTTTTGAGTGCGTTGATGTCTTTTTTGGCATCTTTGAGCTTGGCTACAATACCAAAGCGTTTAACCCCTTCTATCTTTTGGCTAATGGCTTCTTCACCTACACCATATCGAATGACTTGCATAATTTCTTTAACGCTTAGACCATAGCGAGAGAGGGCTAGATAATTGGGTTTGATGTTGATTTGGGCTTGTCCTAATTGGGTTTCTACCTCAGCATGAGAAAGCCCTTTGACCTCTTGTAGGGTGGTGGCAATTTCGGAGGCGATTTGCGACATGACCTTTTGGTCTTCGCCGTAGATTTTGACAGCAAGTTCTGCACTTACCCCTTCTAAGAGTTCTTCTATACGCATGGCAATAGGTTGCGTAGAGATAAACTGTAAGAAGTTAAACTTTTCTTTGAGTTTGGCTGTCATTTCTGCGTCCAATCTTGCTATCTCTGTAAAGTTTGGGTCTAGGGTGAGGAGGACTTCCATATAGTTCGCTTGTGCCGTTTCTCCCTTTTCGCTTCGTCCTATCATAGAGAGTACAGAAAGCACCTCTTTGGGGTAGGTTTTGAGTATAAAGTTTTCTATGGCTTGGGCATTTTCTACATTTTGCGTCAGTGCCGTACCTGGAATAGCAATCACTCTGTACATAATGGTTTCTTCATTGAGCTTTGGCATAAATTCCATGCCTTGTTCACTAAGCAAAGAAGCAAGATAAAAGAAAATCATAAAAGTAATTATAATCAGCGTCTTAGAAAATCTAAGAGAAAGATTAAGTAAAGGCGTATAAAGAAAATTTATCGCTGTCATCAAAGGGCTAGAGGCGTGTTTTCCCTTTTTGAGAAGCATATACGAAAGCACGGGTACAAGCAAGAGTGCCACAGCCAAAGACCCCAACATCACAAAGACAATATCAAGAGCCATAGGCGTATAAAGCTTTCCTGCCAATCCCTCTAGGCTAAGCAAAGGAATAAAGACAGTAGCAATAATCAGCAAGGCAAATAACACAGGCTTCGCTACTTCTGCCGTGGCTTCGGCGATAATATCAGCACGAGGACGCTCAGGGCTTTCATGCAGTAGCCTAAAGGAGTTTTCTACGACTACTATCGTGCCATCAACTATCATACCAATAGCAATAGCAAGTCCAGAAAGGCTCATCAGATTAGCAGAAATACCATACTCTTGCATGAGTAAAAAAGCAATAAGCAAAGACACAGGCAAAGAGAGAATAACAATAAACGCCGAACGCAATTCAAAGAGAAAGAGAAAGAGAATAATCGCCACCAATATAGAGCCAGTAATCAAAGCAGAAGTCATCGTACTCACAGCTTTGTGCGTAATCTCTGTTCTGTCATAGATAATATCTAGGCTCACGCCCTTTGGCAAAGAAGCATTCACTAAAGGCATTTTGGCTTTGATGAGTTCCACGACCTTGGCTGCATTCGTACCAGAGCGTTGAAGTACCATACCAAAGACTCTCTCTTCTCCATCAACTGAAATTGCTCCAAAACGAGGGGCTTTGCCTTCTTGGACTGTGGCAACATCTTTGATAGTGACCACTTTTGCCCCTTGGGTGCGTATGACTGTGTTGCGAATATCATCTAGGCTTTGGTACAGTCCTGCCCCACGGATAAGGTATTGTTCTTTGTTGAACTCTAGGTATTGCCCTCCTACAGATTGGTTAGATTTTTCTATGGCTTCTAGGACTTCGTTGTAAGTTACATCTACGCGTTGTAAGCGTTTGGGGTCGATGAGAACTTCATATTGCTTCTCGAAACCACCCCAAGAAATGACTTCTTCTACCCCATCAACAGATTTGAGAAAAGGCGTGACAGCATATTCGTGCATTTGTCTTAATTGTGTTAAAGTATAGGCTTTGTTCTCGTCTTTGAGTGCGTACCAAAGCACTTGTCCCAAGCCTGTGGTATTTGGTCCCATCACAGGTGTTCCCCAACCTTTGGGAATATCTATGGTATTTAGCCTTTCGGTGACGAGTTGTCTTAAAAAATAGGTATCATAGTCATCTTCAAAAAAGATAGAGACATAAGAAAGCCCAAACATAGAGTTAGAGAGTATCATCTTCACAGCAGGAAGCCCAGACATAGCAGACTCAATAGGATAGGTAATAAGCTTTTCTATATCTTCAGCAGAATTTCCCACAGACTCGGTATAAATGACCACTTGCTTAGGTGTAATATCAGGAAAGGCATCTACAGGTATCTCTTGATAGGCTTTATAGCCAAAACCAGAAATTGCCAAGAAAAGAGCGATAATAAGGAATTTATATTGTATCAGTAATTTAAAAAAGTACATGAAATTCTCCTAATGACCATGTTCGCCAAGGGAAGATTTCAGAAGCATTGACTTCACAAAATAAACCCCTTCACTCACATATTCCACATTTTCTTTCAAGCCTTTGATAGCAATATATTCTCCTGCGTAGGCAATGATTTCTACGATATTAGCTTCATAAGGGGATTCTTCTTCCTCTTCGTGTTCGTCATGCTCATCATGCTCATCATGCTCGTCATGTGAAGCCTCTTCTTTTTCGTGCTGGGCTTCGTCTTCATGCTCTTTTTCTGTGAAGATGACCCAATCTCCTTTGTACAGCGTCAAGGCTGTTTTTTTGACCATAATTACTTTTTGGGTCGGTGCTATAGAAATGTCTATCTCCACAAACGCCCCCAAAAGCAAATTCTTAGGACTCTCTTCTATCTCAAAAAGCACCTTGGCTCTTTGGGTTTTAGGGTCTATAGTAGGCAAAAGTTGTACAAAATGGCAAGGATAGCTCTTTTTCCCTACTTGTATCCAACCTTTAGTATCGCTATTCACTTTCATCGCTTCTTCTACAGCCAAATACGCCACAGCATAATAGCCACTTTGATTGACCAAAGTCATCAGCAAAGTTTGGGCATTTACATTCGAATGTAAGGGAGCAAGTATTTTACCCACCACACCCTCAGCATGGGCATAGATGACAAATTTATCCGTAGCACTTTTAAGCTTGGAGGGAGCAAGTCCCAAAGACTGCAATTGAGAAGCCAAAGCATTTTTCTTGGAGCGAATTTCTTCTAAGGCAATAATAGCATTTCTCAAATCATTTTGTGAACTTAGCCCCTTTTTGTTCAGGGTTTTGTTGGCATTTTTTTGGCTTTGTGCCACCTTCGATTGTTGGACAAGAGAAAGATATTCTGCTGTCATCTTGGAGAGTTCTATAGACTCAATGAGGGCGACTTTTTGACCAGATTTGACATCTTCACCTGCTTTGACATAATAGCGTTCCAAATGCCCCCTAAGACGCGATACTATTTCTTGCTTTTGGTTAGAGAGTTGGGTAATCTTCGCATTGGTTTGTATCATCGTCCCCAAAGGCTTGAGGCTTGAATGCTCTACTTTAATAGCAGAGGCAAAGCCTAAGAGTGGGAAGAGGAGTAGTAGAATTTTTATCATAAAGTTTTCCTAGTAATAATATTGTGTTGAAAAGTGTTCAAAAGAGAACGAGGGTGGGATAACTCGATTTAAACGATAGGTGGCTTGATAGAAGTCTTTCTAAAGATAGAGTTATACATACTTATTTGATGTGTTGGCATAAGAGCAGTAAATGTTAAATATTCACTATCTTCAAGCCCTTGGACAATCGCCATAAAGTGAAAAAGATGATACATATCACAAAGGTCACCACACTCTACACTTTGGCTTTGTTCTAAGACATAAGTATGTATTGAGGACTTCACATGACAGTCATCTTCTATGGCAATAATAGAGGCATGAGCAATATTAAAAAGCAAAGCAAAGAGTAAGATGAAGTGTAAGTGATTTTGTTTCATTTACTTTCCTTTTTTTGGTTTTTGTAGTGTAGCTGAATTGGGTTAATGGAAGTCGGAGTCGGAGACTCACGACCTACTCCACTCCTGCATCATTTATCATCCATCCAAAATTATCAATAATACTTTGACGACTTGCATTAGCATCACTACTAAAATGAATATTACTCGCACCCAAAGTAACATTCTCTTCTAAATCTAATTGACTCCAACTATCTAGGAGTGCATCATAATTTTGTGTGGAGAGGTTACTATTAGTAAAAATATTAGACATATCGTTCACATTAGAAATATCCCACTTACTAATATCTTGATTAAATACTGAATTTTCAAACATATAACCCATAGTCGTCACACGAGAAACATTCCAAGAACTAATATCTTTATTAAATGAATTTGCATAATTAAACATATACCACATATCAGTCACATTAGAGACATTCCAAGAGATTATATCACTGTTAAATGAATTTGCAGCATAAAACATTCCACTCATACTTGTTACATTAGATACATCCCAATTACTAATATCTTGGTTAAATAAATGTGTAGAACAAAACATAAGATCCATTCTCTTAACATTAGACACATCCCAACTGCTGATATCTTGATTAAAATAAGTTGCTCTTTGAAACATTAATTGCATTGTCTCAACACTAGATACATTCCAATCACCAATATCTTGATTAAATACTCCTGCATTATAAAACATCGTATTCATGGTCGTTACATTAGACACATCCCAACTACCTATATTTTGGTTAAATGATATTGCTCCATCAAACATACCATTCATATTCGTTACATTAGACACATTCCAGTCACCAATATCTTGATTAAAAGATCTTGAACTAGAAAACATATAAGCCATAATCGTCAAATTTGCAAGGTTAGGATTGTCAATAGAATTTCCTGTTAAATTTTCAGTACCTCCAAAAGAAGAAAGCATACTTTTCCACTCCTGAGTACCCCACTGTTCTATTGTTAAAATTTTCTTAGAGTCATATTCATGGCTATATATAGCAGGAAACTGATTTTTAATAGCGATAGTATACTTCCCCTCATTTGCATAAGTATGAACTATATTACCAGTAATACTACTATTAATTTCACCATCACCCCAATCTATCGTATAGTTATAGATATAGTCTGAATTTGTACCTATCTTAATCTGATTAGACGATGTCTCACCATCTTTTATAGTATCCCAAGTAGTAATAAATGCCTTGACCGTATTTACTTCTTGTGTATATTGTGTTAGTACAGTATTAGAAAGTCCTGAAGCATCTTCTACGCTATCTATTGGTATGTCTATCGTAATAGGAGTAGATGTATTAATAGGAGGTATTACTGTTAAAGTATAACTATCAGCACTCCCATTTAATGCTCCTATTACACCACCAGTTACAATAATATCATCAATAGTAAATCCTATTACTGGTTCAGAAAAAGTAAATGTAAAAGTAACACTATCTGCTACCCACTCTTTATCTACAAGTGAAGCATCTACAAAATCTTCTGTATCGTCTGTTATTATCAAACTTGGAGAAGTATTCGTAATATGTATCGTCACCTCTTGCGTAAACGCATTGCCTTTACTATCTGTAGCCGTCACAGTAAAGGTATAGAGTATAAACCCAGATTCATAATCAGGAGCATCTACAAAAGTGATGACCCCTGTTGTGCTATTAATATCAAATAGACTACTATTGCCATCACTTATCGCATAAGTCACCGATTCTGTGGTATTGAGTTCTACGGTGAGTGCCGAAATATTGTTTTCTGCTACTGAGACATTAGAGTCGTTGATAAATGTAGGGGCTACAACTGTAGATTTATCCGTGAGTACAAAGCTTGTGATGACACCTAGTACTGCATGGAGTTTTTGACTCTCTGTAGAAGCCATACTGCTTTGTGTGAGTACAAAAAATAGTAATAAAAAATATATAAATTTCATAGAGTTTCCTTAATGGGTAAATATGGGTAAATATGGGTAAATATGGGTAAATATGGGTAAAATAGTAACATAAATAATCTTAATTTAGGGATAGGTATCGGTTTTAAATACTTTGATTTAAGATTTTTTGAAGTGCTGAGGGTAGAATTTTTGTAGGTCGGGGTGTCTCACCCCGACAAATATTTGGAAAGATATAAAAGTTTGTTTATATATATTCATGTCGGGGTGAGACACCCCGATCTACGCTATTTTAATTGATTGATTTCTTCTATGCTTAAGCCCGTTTTTATAGCAATAGTTTCCATATCTAAAACATCTAATAAATTTTTGGCTATTTCAATCTTTTCTTCTCTTTTCCCCTCTTTAATCGCAAAGTCCATAGAATTAACTAAATCTCTATAAGTCTTTAGGTTTTTATGATAATTCTCTTGTTGGGCTTTGGGCATTTGAGCAAATTCGGCTTTTTTGAAGGCTTTACCTATGACATCGCTTTTCCACTCTTGGGGTATATCACTCATAAGGTGGAGGTTTTGAAACATATATATCCACCATTCCAAATGATTTGAGAGTTCTTCTTTGGTTTTTTTGAGTTTAGGGATTTCAAGATAGACCATGTTAAGTGTATTACTCATGATTTCATTGGTATAAATATCAGTTATTTTACCGTGATGAAGATAGTTTTTGGTATGTTTAAACTTCTCTATCTCAAAATTGAGTAAGCCTATAAAATAGACAGGGGTGAGTTCAAAATTCCATCCTCCTTTGAGTCCTTGTTGTTGTATGGGGAAAGAAGTGTAATATAAAGCCCTAGATTGAAAATGCTCTTGTGATACTTTTTGGAGTTCTACAATAAAGAATGACCCTTTCTCATCTTCACAAAGCAAATCAATAATCGCTTTTCTCTCTTCTGGGGCTTCTGGTAATAGTTCTCCATTTTTGAAGATAATCTCTTTGATTTTGTCTTCGCCTTCAAACTTTAAGATGTCGTTTAAAAGGCTTTTTAAAATCTCCGTACTATTGGGTTCGCCAAAGATTTTTTTGAATCCAAAGTCTGTAAAGGGATTAATATATTTTGATACTTGGCACATAATTTCTCTTTTTGTTTATTTTAGCATAGATTGGCTGTGGGAATTTGATTTTAAATTAAAAAACTTTATGTTATAATGACATCAGTTGGGACAGATGAGAGAGCGACGAACTCTCTCATAAGCTTTTAATATGCTTTTGTTACTATGATAAGTAGCAAAAGAATAACAATTACAATTATGCGAGTCATTGTTATATCCTTTCAAAAAGGCTAACCCTGTCCCACACTTCTCCTTCACAATGACCCTAGAAAAATAATCGCCAACTGATGGGGTATTGTAGCTTAATTTCTCTTTATTCATTTCAATAGATACGAATTAAAACCCCTAATTATTATAAACCCCCTTAATAAAATACAATTCTGTCTTTTGCATATTAATCTCTTTTTTGGTTTGCAAAAGCGATTTTTGGGTTTGTATGAGTTTGTTTTTGGCATTCATTAGGACAAAGATAGACCCTTGTGATATTTTGTAGCCTTCTTGTAATAAATCAGTGAGCTGTTGTTGTTCATTTTTTAGGATTTTGAGTGCTTTATGTTGTTCCCAAAGCTCTTTGATGGAGGCGTGTATCATTTGGGTTTGTGTGTAGAGGTTGATGTTTAATTGCTCTTTTTCAAGGGCTAGTTCTTGGCTTTGTAGCTTTATAAGCATTCGTTCTTCTGATTTGTCATTAAAAATGGGCAAAGCCATGCTCACACCTAAACGCAAAACCGATTGGTCAGGCTCATCGTCAATGCCTCCATAGACTTCATAGTTTTCTATCACACTTTCGTCCATAGACAGTTGTCCTTCTAGGACTTTGGCTTTGGCAGAGAGGATTTTTTGCTTAGAATTGAGGGCTGTATTGTGGTTAATATGTGCTGAGATTTCATAGATAAATTGCTTTTCTAGTGTGACCTTTTTCTTTAGCCCTGCGACGCTTAAAAGCTGATAATAGAGTCTGTTCATTGCTTGTTTGGTGCTAAACATTTGCGTCTTTAGTGCTAGGGTATCGGTCTTGGCTTGTAGATAAGCGACCTTGTTTTCTGAACCATTTTTGTAGCGAATATCCACGATATTGGTCACTTTTTTGGAAAGTTTGTACTCATCTTGGAGTAAAGAGAGCAATTTACTTTGATAGACATATTGCGTATAAAGCTTTTCAAGATTGCGTAAATATCCTGCTTTTCCATCGAGCACAAAGGCTTCTTGCAAGAGATATAAGGCATCAGATTTTTTTTCTAAACCCTCAAAATAACTGCTTGTACGCACCGTCTGTGACACACTTGCCCCATAGTGAAAACTATTATCCACGCCAGTAGGCGAAAATTGAGAAGCCTCTAAGCCCATGGTGGGGTTTTTTGAGCGAAGACGGATTTTATTCTCTGTTTGTGTACGCTCAAGTGAGAGTGCTTGTTGTTTCAAAATTTTTGCATTTTTGATGGTGTATTTCTTGAATGCATTATAACTCATGCCAAAAGCACAGAGCGACAGACCCAAAGAAATCGTGATGATTTTTTTCATAAGGTTTTTCCTAGTAATAATATAGTGTTTAATAAGTGTTCAAAAGAGAACGAGGGTAGGATAACGCGATTTAAACGATAGGAGGTTTAGCAAAAATTTTAGTAAAAGGAGGGGTATAAATGGCTATTTGGTAGCTAAGTTTAGGAGCAGAAAAAGCCGAATATTTAGCACTATTTAAACCCTCTACAATCGCTATAAAGTGAAAAAGATGATACATATCACAAAGGTCGCCACACTCTACACTTTGGCTTTGTTCTAAAACATAAGTATGTATGGAGGATTGTTCATGACAGTCATCTTCTATCGCAATTATAGAGGCATGGGTAATATTAAAAAGCAAAGCAAAGAGTAACATAAAGTATATAGACTGTTTTTTCATTTGCTTTCCTTTTTGAGATATTTTTATTTTTTGTAGTGTAGCTAAATATGGTTAATGAAGATAAATTAATTTTTTATGCAATCCATGCCAAAACCTTTGCTACCATCAATCCACCAAATGTACCTAAGATGTAGCCCATCATTGCCATGAGTACACCTATGGGGATGAGGGCTTTGGAGTAGGCAGAGGCTAGGATAGGGGCTGAGGCTATGCCTCCTATGTTGGCTAGGGATGCTACACCTAAAGAAAAGAGGTCAAGACGGAATAGTTTTGCAAAAAATATCATGATAATGACGTGGATAAAGATGATAACAAATCCTGCAAAGATGTAGAGTGGGGCTTGGGTGAGTTCGCTAAAGTTGGCACGACTAGCTATGAGGGCGACGATGAGATAGAGCATGATATTGGCGAGTTGCGATGAGCCTGATATTTTGGCTAGGGGTGTCATGGCAAAGAGGATTCCTGCTATGGTGGCTAGGAGTACTATCCATGTACTCTGCGTAAGAAATGCCGAAGTAGGTAAAAATGAAGCCCCATACTGTGCCAAAGCAGAGACAAGTAAAGCTACACCTAACAAGAAAAATAAAGAAGCAAAGTCTATAGGGCTTTTGTGGCTCTCTTTGAGGGCTAGGCGTTCTCCTACTTCATCTATGATAGAGGTATCGGCTTTGCTCCATAGATTGAATTTCTTAGCAAAAGGGACGAGGGCTAAGAGTACCATGACCCATATAGCATAATCTATAGAGTCGATAAGTAGGGTGTACCCCATGGCACTATCTGGTATGTCCAATGCCCCTTGTATGGCTACCATATTGGCAGTTCCACCCATCCATGAGCCACTTAGTGCTGAAAAGGCTTTCCATGAGCTATCGTCAAAGGCTGTGTGAAAGAGTGCAAACATACCGATGAAACCCAATGCGATACTCAGTGATGCCAAGAAAAAGGTTAGTATCATTTTTTTGCCTAGCTTTAGTATCTCTCTCATATCAGCCAAAAGAAGCATGAGGAAAATCATCGCTGGGAGTAGGTTGGATTTGACGGCTTTGTAGGTAAGGGTAATGGACGTGGTCTTTTGCCATAGCCCCAAAGTAGAGAGTAACATCACGATAAAGTAGAGTATCACAATAGCAGGGAGATACTCAAATAGCTTATGTTGGCTACGCTCTTGTGTATAGACAATAGAAGCAGAGAGCATCATCAGCAGAGCCAAATAGCTAAAACCATTTTCAATCATTGTAGAGTCCTTTTAGATATTCTACTTTATTAAAACTTAATAAGTACTTCTCACACAACGCGTATTCAGAGCATAATGTAGTTCCATTTCAAAACTAACACCTCCATCAAAAGTTACTAATGTTGCTGTATTTGGATATGGATAATTATCTTGAAAATTAAGTGTCCAATACCCTACTTTTCCCCAATGTTTAAAATAATTTTTATAAATATAAGAACTTGTAGTTGGATTCAAAATAGATTTTGGCTTTAAAATAGATAATAGTTCATTTTTTGTAGGTAATCGCCAATCATAATACCCTGCTAATACTAAATTAGAACAATACCTACTTGCTCCATACCATCCATCTCGCCATGTTATGACTGTATCTTCCCAGTGAAGATTATTAGTATAGTCTATCACCGTTTCATTTGTTTCTCCCCTTGTAAATCTATCCAAGGCAATGTCTACACTCATACCTTTCATCCCATAGCCAAAATTATTACTTCCTCCTAAATCTTCTCCTATATTTCCTTCATACATTACTATCCACCTTGTCTCTCCATCTATATTTTTCCCTGCAAATATATCATCACTTGGAGGACTAACTATATTATTTAAAATAAAAATTTTAGAGCTATTGACCAAAAAATCTTCTTCTAAGATAAAGGGCTTTGCATCTCCATTTTCTTCTGTAACAATAGGTTTAGAAATATTATCATCATTCATATAATAAAAGTAAAATTTTCCTCCTGCTTTGAGTGTCAATAAGCTAGTATCTGAAACATTTGTGGTATCAGATACATTAAAGACCCAAATGGCTCTATCATAAACTGTACTTGCTTTTAAGTACCTAACCATAATAAATCATCAAAAATTAGATGATACTGTATTTGAGACTTATTCTTCATAATATCAAGCAAAAAAGTATTTATTCTCTACTGAGATTGATGAAATATGATATATCTATTTTTGTCTATTTATTATGGTTAGGTACTTATCTGCCCTCTAAAGAAAAATCTTAACATCGCTTGGGTAGATGCAACTGCTCGGGGGATGACATTTATTGCTGTGTGTTTTAGAGGTGTTTTGTCTGATGCCTGATAACCTGTGTCTGTTATTAGTTCATAATTTCCTGAACCATCATTTTCTAATCTATATATAGGTTTTATCATGTGTTCATTATCAAAAAAATGTTCACTAGAAAAGTCAAAAGTAGAGAAAAATCCTTTTTGTATAAAGGCAAAGATATTATGCTCAAAAGCACTAATGTCACCATAAATATCAGGTACACTATTAGTAGCTGAAATAATATATCTCCAATCATTGTCTTCTGGATTAGGTAAAAAACCTTCTATTGTATTCAAAAATGATAAGTTTGTATTATACTTATCAAATATTGTATCTTTATCAAAAGTTCTATTAATCAGCAATCCACTACCATTTTGAGTTTGTGCGGTCTCTTTCCAATTATGTGCTTCTGAAAAAAAGTTATTACTCACCCAACGAGCTTCTTTATAATAAATCTCTTCTAAAGATTTAAAATTCATACCATTCAAATAAGAAGGCATATCAAAAGTCCTAATGGCTTCTTCTATTTCAGGTTCATTATTAGGATTTATTATTCCATTACGCAGGTTAAAACCTCCATCATAACGACCATATATTTCTAAGTGGTCACCAAAAGCATGAGAACCATCTCTCACATGAGCAGGAGAGTGCAAATCTTGTAACATGTGAGACATCATCCCTAAAGTTACAAAAAACTTCGCTTGGTATTTACGGCGACTAGTCTCATCTCCTTCAAAAGATTTTTTCATATACTCAAAAGCATCTTCTAAGCCGTAATCATTTACACGACCTAAACCTAAGTCAACAGTTTCATTGAATACCCAATCTATGTTATCTGTGCGTCCTTGAAACCCTGTACATAGTGTATGGGGTGTTTGCATATCACTAGCTAAAGCAAAACGAAAATATGTTTCCTCTAAATTGATACCACCAGTACAAGCTTCTCGACTATCAAACTGAACAGCATAAAAATGATTATTAAAGCGTCCATCACCTCCAAATGTAAATGGAACTTGATTATGATAGAGAGAATCTTCTAAAATAACTCCAGCTTCCATCATCCCTTGATAGTTTGGATGTATGATTGTAATATTCCAATCTCTGAAACCTGTTTTATTTTCATCTTCTATATAAAATTTATAAGTTCGATTATATTTTTCAAATATTTCATCCTTATAAACTACTTCTATACTATTTAATTCTGTATTTTTCACAAAACTTTCTAAATTTAAAATCTTTTGCATACCACACTCTTCAGTTAATGCACACCTTGTAATAGCTTGATGTGTATTTACCTCAAAAGCTAAAAGAGCCATTGTCCCCAAAATTAATTGTACTATTGTTTTCATATTTTTCTCCTCATTATTGTTTTAAAGTTATGCACTGTATATTACTAAATACAACACCTTCCAAAAAAAGTAAAACTACGATATTTAAAACCCAAAAAACAATTCCAAGTAATCCAATTTTAAATACTATTTTACTCATATATATCTTTCTTTTAATTAACACTATAAAACTAAACAAAATCATTGTAATAGATAAAGGTAAAATAACTACCGTAGAAACTATTAACATATTTAAACTATTATTTACAAGACTACAATCTATACCAATATATCTATCAAATAAAATATAAATAAATATCGTCATAAAAATAAAAATAGATATTTTATTCCGTTTTAACTTTTTTATTATTATCATAACATCCCCATCAAATCAAAGGTACATTGATTTTGCAAATACTTTAAATCATGTTTCTTATTAGAAATTTTTTCTATCTGATTTACTGTTAATTCTTTAGATTGCAAGAGTAATACTATCATAGGTTTTGCCTTTGCATAGATAGCATAGGCTTTTTTTCGTTCAGGTGTATTGAATATAGAATGTTTAGAAAACCTAATAGTTCTATTTAACCCATTTTTAGGTCTATAACGCATCTGTCTAATAGACAAGGCACATTGTTCTGCTGATATTTCAGCTAAAGAGGCTTGAAGTAAAACATTATTAATGTTCTTTTCTTCTTTATGAAAATTCAAAATGAGGGTATAGGCTTTCATCATTTGAAAAGTTGATTCAATATAGATTTTATCACCTTTAAACATTTGAATAATTTTACGCTCTAAATCATCTCTAACAGAATTATTATTTGTATCAATCCCCAAAAGAGTACTGTTATTCTTGCTTATATTAGGTTCAAGAGGTAGAGAATATCCATTAATTTCTTCTCCATGTAAAAATAGAGAAAAAATACTCAAACACACTAATATATTTAAAGTTCTCTTCATCACAACACCTCCAACAAAATCCAATGGCTACCCACGGAGTTAAAATAAAATTTAATCTCTTTTTCTTCACCATTTTCTATAGCAACACCCACGACAAGGGCTTTGAGGTCGTGAAAGTATTTCATAGAGGGATAGGCTACGATGAGATTGAAATAGTGTTTTACTTCTGTATCTATGGTTTTGAGTTTATTTATGGTTTTTTGAGAGGTGAGTTTACTCATCTTGGTATTGTCATCTTCCAAATATGCATCTACAAAACCTCTGGCTAACTCAGAAGGTGTGGGTGGTAGAATAACAAGTACTTGTCTTGTCTTGCTTCCTGTGTTTCCATCGCTATCTTCTACTTCATAAAGAATAAAATATTCTCCCAATACCGAAGAATTGACCTCTCCACTGATAATGACAGTGAGGTTTCCATCTTCTTCATCATAGGCTGTGGCATTTTCTTCTATATAAACTTGATTGAGATACATGGTGACATTTTCATCCCCATTTAAAGTAATTTCAATAGAAGAAACAGAAGGATATGAATTTGGGTCTAAGGAGTCTGTACCTGCTAATAACTCTTCCTCATCAGAATAACCATCATTGTCGTCGTCGGTATCAGTATTATTGCCTATACCATCATTATCGTTATCAAGAGTCTCTGATACATTATAAGGAAAAGCATCAATCCCATTATCTACACCATCACCATCTATATCCCCATCAAGACTATCTATAATCTTATCACAATCAAGGTCAGGTTCTGTGATGCTTTTATCGTAAATAGGGATAGAAATGAGAAGAGAATCATAGGGAATAAGCACAAACTTAGGGCAAGAGTTCCCATAGAGACTGCTAATGAGTACGAAGCTAGTAATGAAGAGGAGTAGTTTTTTTACTTTCATTGTAGAGTCCTTTTAGATATTCTACTTTATTAAAACTTTAATTTTACTTATCTTAATTTATTTGTTTATTTTTTAATAATCATCCAAAAGTCCCAACCCCAAAGCACGTATTTCTAGGTATTTGTGGAAATGGTAGGTGCTATAGTTTGAGGTTTTGGGTTCTATAAGGTAGATATTTTTATCTGAATTTTCTAGATGTGTTTTGCTTTGATTGTAGATGAGTAATCGCATGGATTTTTCAAACATTTCCATGACATTGGCTGTTTTGAAAAAGTTATTTGGCATCTCTTTTTCAAAAGAATGTTCACCCAATACATCTACAGCTAAGAGCGTAGGAGATGAAGCTTCATTGATGCCTAAATTTTCACATAAAAAACCATCCCCATAAATCTCACCCTCTATGAGATGTTCATCAAAAACCCCTGGGATTGCCATGGTGGCTAAGACGGCATCTTTGATATATATATCATCTTTGGCTGTAAAGACACGTTTGTGTCCATTTTTGAGATTGGTTGTGATGAGTTTGAGAGGGATAAGGGTCTCTTGCATTTTTTTATTTTTAAAAATATGGGTTAAAATACGTTCTATCTTAGAGTTATCCACGATAGCATTGCCTGAAAAAGAAAATTTTATCCATTTAGAAACCGATGAAAAGTCTTTGATATGAGAGCGTATCTCTGCTTCTTTGAGTCCTATTGCCATACACGCACCGATGATACCACCCATGCTTGTGCCTATAATCTCATGAGGGCTAAGATGACTTTTTTCTAAGTCATACAAGACACCCAAATGGGCGATACCCAAAGCCCCACCACCTGAGAGGACTAGGCTAAAAGGTCTCTCTTTAAGTATTTGTTTTATGGCTATCTTTTGCATATTTATTTTTTGTTTCTCTCTTGTTTTTTCTTCTTTTGGGCAGCATAGGTGTAGCGACGTTTTTTGTCATAGTCTATCTTTCCCTTTTTTTCTGAGAGAGACTTTTTGCGTGGACGTGCCTGACGTGGTTGCTTGTCTGTAATTTCAAAGCCTTCCATAATCTCACGTTTGACATTGAGTTTGAGATGTTTTTCTATGGTAGAGAATGCATTATAATCGTGGATAGTAAGAAGCGTTACTACGCCTCCTTTATTGTTTGCACGTCCTGTTCTTCCTACTCTGTGTGTAAAGTCATCCGTACTTTCTGGTAAGTCAAAGTTAATCACCAAAGGAAGCTCTTTTATGTCTATCCCTCTAGCGGCTATGTCTGTGGCTACAAGCACTTGTGTCTTACCACTTTTTAGAAGGCTCAACGCTTTGGCACGTCCTCCTCTGTGGATGTCTCCATGAATAATAGAAGTCCAAATATCTTGTGTTTTTAGATAGGCATAAAGTTTGTCTGCCACATCTTTTTTATTGACAAAGATGAGGACTTGTTCTACGCCCATATCTTTGATAAGTTTAGCTGTGAGAGCTGCTTTACGTTTCTTATCTACCTTGTAGGCACGATGTTTGATAGCATTGACTACGTCACGTCTGTTGCTTACCTCTATTATAGTGGGATTGGATAAAAACTCTTTGGAAAGCTTTTTGATATTTTGAGAGATAGTTGCAGAAAAACACATCATTTGTTTAGGATGATTACAGCTTTTGAGTATGGCTTTTATCTCACCCAAAAATCCTAACTCTAGCATCGTATCGGCTTCATCTAGGACAATGGTATTGACATATTGTAGGTTTATCTTATCATGGTGGATAAAGTCTTGTAATCTACCAGGCGTGGCTACTACGATGTCTGCCCCTTGTTTAAGCTTTTGGAGTTGCTCACTCTTTTTTGAGCCACCTTGTACTTTCATTGTTTGTATATCAAGGTACTGAGAAAAAGCCACGATAGTACGAGAGACTTGGTCTGCTAGTTCGATAGTAGGCACTAAGATTAATGCTCGTATGACTTTTTCATCTTTTTTGACTATCTTTTGAAGCTTATTCAGTAGGGGTAGTACATACGCAGCTGTTTTGCCTGTACCTGATTTGGATGCACCCAAAATATCTATTCCTCTCATCGCAGGAGGGATGACTTTATTTTGTATGGCTGTGGTGTTTTCATATTTTTCATGTGCTACAGCACGTAATATATCGGGGTGTAAATTAAGTTTTTCAAATGCTTTGATGGTATATTCCTTCGGTGGCTACTAAGTTTTAAGTGACGTATTATATCATGACCTATTTTAAAAGTATCATTTTCATGAGACTTTCATTGTTTTCTATAGGTTTTATCAGTTTGTCAAAAAGTTTTACAGCTTCTTTATTTTCGATACTTTCGTTATTTTCACTATTCTTTTTGGAAACTACACTTTTTTTATCTTTTTTACTTTTTTTATCTTTTTTACTTTTTATAGTTTTTATAGTTTTTATTACTTTTTTTATCTTCTTCACTTTTTTTGGTTTATATTTAAATGCTTTAATGTTTTTTTTATGCTCTTTGTATGAGGATGCAAAGTCATGTGTTCCTTTTTTGTTGAGCATAAAATAAAGATAGTTTGTTTTTTTAGGGTTAAAAGATGCTTCTAAGGCTTGGATACTCACCGTACAAAGGGGAGCAGGAGGAAGACCTTTATGTTTGTAGGTATTATAGTAACTCATATCGGTTTTGATACGGCTAGAAGTGACTACTTTATGTGAATATTTTCCATAATTGAGTGTCCCATCCATTTGGAGCCTCATATTTTTTTCCAAACGATTTTGGATGACAGAAGAGATAAGAGACATCTCTTTAGAGTTGTAGGTTTCTTTTTGTATAATAGAAGCAATAATGAGTATTACTTTTAGTTCTAACTCATTGGGGACACTATTGGTGTATTGTTGGCTAAAAAGGTTTAATTTATCATTAGACATCGCAAAAAGTGCCGATAAAATAGATGCTTCATCGGCATCTGTAGGAACAATATAAAATCCAGAAAGAATATCTGCTTCTGTAAAGGTGCTTTTTTCTTTATAGATTTTGAGTAGTTTTTTTGGGTTTAGGTTTAAGTCTTTGGCAAGGCGTTTGGTGAGTTCTTCACTATTTTCTCCTCCATAGATTTTAATACGTATGGTCTTCATCTCTTCTTTTGTTATATTTTTAAAAAATTCAAATCTCTCTTTTTCTATTTTGGGTACACGATACCATCCTTTTTGAGGTGTATCAAAGAGTACATTGAGCATAATTTTATCTATGTCATAGACACTATACCCATGTTCTTGTAGCGTAGCTATCAATGAATCATTTGTCGCTTTAGGCAGATAAAAAGTACTTTTTCCTTGTTCTATAGGGATAAAGTTGTAGGCTAGGGGGATGAGTAGGAGTATAATGAGTAGTTTAGATAAAAGACGTAGAAAATGGTATTTTATACGTACCAATCTCTGCATCAAATATCCTTATATGTATATATTATGAACTACTATAGTTTCTTTAGGCTTGATACTTACTTAAAAGAGTGAATACTCTTCTTGTATTGTATTTAAGATACTTTTATCAGCATTATAGATAAAAGCATAGTTATATTGAATATTTTTCAATAAATGACGTACTTCATCTTCACTCTCAAACCAATGGGGGTGGTCAATACCAGGTACTTTGGTCTTAGGTGGGGTAAATACGACACTTTTTACCCACATATTACTTCTCATCACATACTCTCTTGCTTTGGTAATATCAGAAGTGTTGTCGGTAAAAATGGCTACTCTATCACTCTTACTCGCTTGTGTTGAGCGTAATTTTGCATCAATAAAGATAGGCATAAAATGCTTGGTATACTTTATCCGATCCATCGTAGTAGGTAGGGTATGTATATTACAAAAGTCTACAGCACGAAGTAGGTACTCCAAATGAAAGGGAATAAGCTCTTTTTCTTGATAAAGAAATCCACCCACTTTATAGGTAGATTTGAACAATGTATCAGAGACGATATAGCCCTCAACATCTTTGTTTAATGTAGATACATCAGGTTTGATAAGTTGCATCAACTCTTTATCTGTACCTACAAACAAAGAAGCATCGCTATTGAGTATCTGTTCAAATGCTTTTTTCCAATCATTGGCAATGAAAGAGACATTGCCTTTATGTTTGAGTATCATTTTTAAAAAGGTAAGTTCATGTTCTGAAAGTAGATAAAAGAGTGCTTCTTTTTTTATGATGACATAGCGTACGAGCTTAAAAGCAGCCAATTGAATATCTGAAACTTTTATCCATGCAATTTCATCATCTCTTCTTTTAATTGTTTCATCATCATAGATAATAGCATAGGCACCATTGGCTATGGCTTGGTCTATCTCTTCTTGATTGGATGAGATAAAAAGGTCACCATCTTCTACTTTGGAGTAAAATACAGTAGCCGATTCTATCGCTTGGACTTGAGGGGTATTGATTAAGACCCCTTCTGTTAGATTAATAATATCTTCAATTTTCATATTTAACTCCCTTACCCGATAGGTGTGCCAGAAGTTTTTGGTTTTTCTGGGCGTATCATACATAGACCATCTTTATCTTTGGCAGCTAAAAGCATACCTTCTGAAAGATGTCCCATGAGTTTGGCTGGGTTAAGATTGGCTACCACACAAACTTGTGTATCTAACATATCTTCAGCACTGTACCACTCTTTGATACCTGCAACTATTTGTCTTGGTGTCTCTTCTCCTACATCCACTTGAAGTAAGAGGAGTTTTTTACTTTTTGGTACTTCATCTGCTTGGACTACCGTACCTACCTTTAAAGAAGTCTGGAAAAATTGGTCTATGCCTATGAGTGCTATGCCTTCTGTAGGCTTAGATTGATTCTCTTTTTTCTTAGGATTTTCTTTCTTTTTAGGCTCTTCTTTTTTATCTACAGGGTCTATTTGTGCAAGTAGTGGCTCTTCTATACGAGGGAAAAGAGGGTCTATCTTCTCTAGTGTAAATGTCTCAAGAAGTGCCGTACCCATGGCTAATTTAGTCCATGTATCATGATTGATACTAAAGCCCAATGCTGTAGAAATTTTGGTACATATCTCAGGCATGACAGGATAGAGCATCACAGAAACTTTGGCAAGTATCGCAGCGATAAGACCATTGAGTGCCATGGCTTCTTCTTCTTTGCCTTCTTTTATGAGTGTCCATGGTTGATACTTATCTATGGCTCTATTTGCTACAGTCAGTGGTCTCCATAACTCTTCTAAATAACGATGAAGTTGCATCTCATACAAAAGAGGTTCTAGTTTAGCAAGTGAAGCATGGACTTCATCGAGTTCTACTTGATAGTATTTTTCTACCAGTGAAGAGTCTACCTTCCCTTCAAAATATTTCCCAGACATACCGATAAGACGGTTCATTAAGTTACCAAGGTCATTACCTAAATCCGAATTGATACGGTCAATCAAGGCTTTTTGAGAAAAGTCACCATCTCCACCAAAAGGAACTTCACGAAGCATAAAATAACGAAAACTATCTAGTCCATAGGCATCTGCTACTTCTTTGGGATTGACGACATTGCCTTTAGATTTGGACATTTTCTCACCATCACGTGTCCACCAACCATGTGCTGCAATATGCTTGGGCAAGGGTAGGTCAAGGCTCATAAGAAATGCAGGCCAGTAGATAGCATGAAAACGTAAAATATCTTTACCAATGAGCTGAACACGAGCTGGCCAATAGTCCATATTGGCATCATCTGTACCATATCCTAAGGCTGTTACATAGTTCATCAACGCATCGAGCCATACATACATGACATGCTTAGGGTCATTCATATCTTCAGGGAGTTTGACACCCCAATCAAAAGAAGTACGTGTGATAGAAAGGTCTTGAAGACCTCCTTCTACAAAACGTATCACTTCATTTTTTTTGCTTCTTGGTAAGATACAATCATCGTTTTGAGCATACCATTCAAGCAGTCTATCTTCATACTTTGAAAGTTTAAAGAAATAACTCTCTTCTTCTACAATACTCGTACTTTTCCCACATTCAGGACAAAATTCTTCATCCACGAGCTGAATCAATGGGAAAAAAGTCTCACAAGAGATACAGTAATGCCCTTTGTACGTATCTTTGTAAATATCCCCATTACTGTGCATGGTACTAAAGGCTTTTTGTACACCCTTAATATGCTCAGCATCAGTTGTTCTGATAAATTTATCATAAGAGATGTCAAAGTCATCCCAAAGGTTTTTGAAAGTAGCAGAAATTTCATCAGCATAGGCTTGACTTGTTTTCCCTCTACTTTTGGCTGCTTCTTCTATCTTTTGACCATGTTCGTCTGTACCAGTAAGAAAAAAGGTTTCAAGCCCTGCCATACGAGAATACCGTGCAAGTGTATCTGCAATGATAGTCGTATAGGCATGACCAATGTGTGCAATGTCATTGACATAATAAATAGGTGTAGTAATATAAGCTTTTTCGCAAGAGTTTGACATATAAAGTGTTTCCTTAAACAAATGAGTTTTTTAATCGCCAATTTTATCTAAAACGTGCTGTCAATAGGGTAAAATAATAATACTTAAGCGTGTGAAAGGCTATATCATCTACTACGTCTACATCGTACACTGTGCTGATAACACACTTTATACAGGTATATGTACCCATATAGAACGCCGTGTATTAGAACATAATACTTCTAGTAGGGGAGCAAAATACACACGTAGCAGACGACCCGTAAGCCTTCTCTATCATGAACCCCATCCAGATAGAAGCAGTGCGTCTAAACGTGAATATCAGATAAAAAAGAAAATGACCAAAAAAGAAAAATGGGCGTTAATAGAGCAGAGTTGAATCACTACGTATTTATGTTGTAGTATTAGTCTCTTCAATAGGTGGTACCACAACTGTAGCATTGATATTTACTGTCACTGTGGCTTCATTCGAGAGTGTGCCTTTGTTGTCTTTTACAGTATAGGTAAAGGTTTCTGTACCTACATAAACTCCATCAGAGATATATTGGACAGTTCCTTCTTGATTGACCACTGTACTACCTTTACTTGCATCACGGACAATTGTCACAGATGTGGTATTGATAGTGTTGCCTGTACTTGCCGTATCATTGCTCAATACGTTAATGGTAACACTACCTCCAATAGAGAGACTGGCTGTATCATTTGAAGCAATAGGTGCAACAATAGGTGTATTGAACTCAATATTTTCACAGCCTAGTAAGACAAAGAGTGAGATAAAGAGTGTAGGTAAGTAGTGTTTCATGTAAAATCCTTTTTATATCTGCTATCTTATCTAAAAGTTTATAAAGTTACAATATAATATTCTTACAAATACTCATACTTCGAGGTAAAATTATGTTAAAAATATTTTCTCTTCTTGCGATACTTTTCTCTTTTCTATCTGCACAACAAAACAATATAGTACTTATTTCTATGGGGGATTTGATAATACCTATAAGCACATCTAGTACCACTACCACGCCTTTGGTCGCAGGAGAAGTGGTCTTAAATCAAGACAATTTATTGGCATTGGTCAATAATGCACGGAGTTCTGGGCAAAACTGTGGAGGGATTTATTATCCTCCTGTAGCAGATGTTTCTTGGAATGGCACAGTAGAATCATCGTCTCGGATACACAGTGATGATATGTATCGCAATGGCTTTTTTAGCCATACAGGAAGTGATGGTTCTTTACCATGGGATAGATTGACGAGGGTTGGATATAGTTGGAGTAATGTAGGCGAAAATATAGCGTGGGGTTACACGAGTGAAGAGAGTGTTATTGCAGCATGGCTCAATAGCCCTGGACACTGCAGCAATATCATGAGGTCTTTTTTTACGCACATGGCTCTTTCACGTGTGGGTACTTATTGGACGCAATCTTTTGCACGACCACAATAATATGCAAGATACATTGAATTTAGTACTCAAACAAAGCACCGTAGAAAACCTACAACTCTTTTCTAAAATGTTAAATAAAGATGTAAATCAAATATTAGAAGCGTCTTTAGAGCAGTACTTTGACAGTGAACAAAAACGTCTAATGGAAAAGAATATAGAAGATGAAAATGCCATGACCAATCTGGATTATAATGAGTTTTGGGATGATATGGATTTGGATTAGATGAAAGAAAAATTTCAATCTATAGCCAAAGAACTCCTCATCGCAGGGGTACTTTTATTTAGTATCACTACACTTATTAGCTATCTGCGTACACCTACGCTAAGTAGTAATCAACTGCCTTTAAAAACAGTGATACTCTTAGATGGGAGTAGCTATACACTCACAAAAGGCAAACCTCTAGTGCTTCATTTTTGGGCAACATGGTGTCCTACTTGTAGACTAGAATCTGGCAATATCGAGACACTTTCAAAACACTATAATGTACTAAGTATCGCTGTCAATTCAGGAAGTGATACACAACTACAAGCATACATGCACGAAAAATCACTTCACTTTAACGTACTCAATGACAAAGATGGCAAATGGTCAAAACAGTTTAATATAGAAGCTTTTCCTACTACCTTTATCTACAATAGCCACGGAGAACTTAGTTTTACCGAAGTAGGATATACCACTACAGCAGGGCTTTTGGCTAGACTTAAAATAGTGGATTAAAAAGCATTTTATCTTTGAGCCATTACCTCAAACCAATCTCTCTTAAAATGCTTTTTGATATAGGCTTCTGTGTGGGGAATAAAGCAAGAGGTGCAGTTGTGATGAATAGACGAGCTATTTATATATTGGCTTCCTTGTCTTGCGTTGATACTACACAAAGAGAAGAGGGTTTTGTCTGCTACTTTTGAGAGTCCATTATCATCAAATCTAAAGTGTGGACAGGCACAAAGATAGCAGTTTAAGGTGGCGTTGTCATGGCATTTGGTGTGTGTTTGATAGAGGAGACAAAAATCAGGTTCTTTGATGAGCATGTTATCAAATCTAAAGTATGCAATGACTTCATCCTCACTAAGATGGCTTAGTTTTTGCATGATGGCTTTATGTTTTTCTCCGTGGGTTTGAAACCATTCTAGGTAGGTCATGCTGTGCCTTTTTTAAAGCTCTTCATCACAAATAAAATTACGATACATTCTATGAGGAGAAGAAGATAATGTAGAAGATAGACCTGTTCTGTAGGGACTGTGATATTTTGATAGATAAGAAGTTTGTAGAAGAGATAAGAGATACCCATACCCAAAAGATAGCCCAATTGTTTGCTTGTGTCTACTTGTGTAAGGAGTGTATCCCTAGAGAGTAGTAGGGTCTCTGCTCGTATCAAGTATGAGCCAAAAACAAAGGTCATTTGGTAGCCTATATACATGAGTAACGCTGTTTGATAAGTATACCCAACGCTTAGGAAAAAGAGTATGGCAAAGAGTAAAATAACTTCTACCCCTAAGGAGATACGAAAAAACCATTTGGCATTGAGTATATGATGGTAAAGACGAGCGATACCTAGCATCCCCAAAGCCAATATCAGACCCCCCAAAGAGTAAATTGAAGGTTCAAGAGGGCTATAGAGTGTAAATATTGCTCCTACAGAAAGTCCTAAAAACAAAGAGTTAAAGAACTTATATCGGATAAACCAATACGGAACAATATGAAACATTAGAAGCTATACTTTAGTGTAGCATAAAATGAACGTCCTTCTGTTGCATAGTTATATACCGATTGATACGCTTCATCAAAGATATTTTTGGCATGGATATTTAAATCCATATTGTCCATAATCGCTGTGCTAAAGTGTAAGTGCCATAGCGTATAATTACCAGTAGAAACAGAAGAAGGTACAGGGAAGCCACCATCTGTATCTAGTCTATCGCCTACATACTCTGCATCGATACCAAAGTGCATATCATTAGCAGTATAGTAGTCTAACGATGCATTGAGTGTGTCTGTAGCACGTCTAACTAAGTCTGTACCATCTTCTTTTTCAAAATCAAAGAGGTGGGTGTAGTTGGCTGATAGTATGAGATTATAAGCAGAAAAGTGATGTTTCCCTTCTATTTCTAGCCCTGAAAATGTGGATGTACCATGGATATTGGTATAGCCTCCAATATAGGTCACAGGATCAGAGATATAGTCGATAGAATCTTCTACTTCACTATGAAAATAGCTAATATTAATAAGGTCTTTATATCCAGCAGAGATGTCATAGCCTTTTGTATAACTAGGTTTTAAGAGTGAACCCAATGAGACATTGGCTAATTGATAGGCACTTGGTGCATCATAAGAGGTATAATAGTTCGCAGAAGTGCTAAATCCTTCTAAAAATATATGCTTATGTTTGATTCCTACTTTGTAGCTCATTTTGTTGTCAAACTCATTAAAGGCATCATATCTTAGATTGGTCTCTAGTAGGGTACGCTCATTGATGTCATATAGGTTTGAAAGATATATTGCCTCATTGCTATAGTCAGATTGACTCGCATCAAAGCTATTGTATTGGTTAAAGCCATCTATCTCTTTATATTCTAGTCCTAAGATAGCTTTACCACTACTATAGGTATATCCATTGATAAGAGAATATTCATTGAGTGTGGCTTGGTAGGCATTGTGTGCATCCCCAAAAAATCCAGTGGTATAATAGTCTCTCTCATACTCGCCTTTACTCGCATGAAAAGTAGCACTATAGGCATTTTTGTGAAACATATAATCAAAGGCAATATTGTCTTGTTTTGCTGTGGCATGACTGTAGCTATCCTCGGCTAAATCAGCACTAAAAGGGTCATCAAAATCTGTTTTAGTTGAAATAGTGTTATAGCTTAGGTTCACTTTATTGTTTTTATTGATGATATAACCTAGTTTTAGGTTGATAGATTGATTATTATATCCATCTTTTTCTCCATCATGAGGGGCTAGAGCAGAGTAGCCATCAGTATCTAAGTAAGAAGCCAATACTTGTGCTGTAAACTTTTCATCTTTATAAGAAAGAGCTGTATCTACTCTTGTGGTTTGGTATGAGCCGTACGTGACACCTACTGAGCCATGTACACCTTGTTTGGCTTCTTTGCTGATGATATTGATAACACCTGCACTAGCATTGCTTCCCCAGATACTACTAGCCCCACCTTTTAAGACTTCTATCTGTTGGATATTGGCAGTGGTAAGGGTATCTAGTAAGGCTCTACCATCTGTAGAACTAGGGTCATTAAGACGCATACCATCTAAGAGTACCAATACTTTCCCCCCATCAGCACCACGGACAAACAGTGATGTAGCCTGTCCCAATCCACCTGCACTTGCTACAGAAATACCTACTACACCATTGAGGGCTTCTGCTACGCTAAGGTATCCTTTTTCTTCTATATCTTCAGAAGTAATCACAGAGATATTAGAAGTGCTTCTTTCTATAGAAGTAGGAAGTTTATTGGTCGTAGTCACGACGATATTTTCTAAGTTAGTTTGGGCAAACGTATGTGTAGTCAAAAGTAAAGTAGCCGTAATAAGGCTTAATTTGTATGTGGTCATCTGTGTCTCTTTTTTTATATTTTATAAGAAGTCTATTCTGATAGTAAAAAGCAGGGTATGCTCTCTAGCTAAATGCGTATGTGTATCAAATATATGATTAAAGAGGTGGTGCAGTTTTAGGAGGGAAAAGACAATAGGCTAATTTATGGTACTGATAGTTACTCTCTAAGCGACTCAACTTATGTAAAGTCGAGTACATCGCAATCACGGCTAGTGAAAAGTACTGTCTAGTATAACCTCGTAAATGTTTCATATCGCGAATTATACATAAAAATGCTTTACTTTGACCTCTTAGTGCATACTAGCTATAATATCAAAAACAAAGGATATACAATGACATTAGAATCATTACAAAATTTGATACGAGAAGAAGTGGGGGTGTTGCTTTATTTTTCTGGAGAAAATTGTAATGTTTGTCATGCTTTGCGACCTAAGTTTAAAGAAACCTTTGATGCACATTTTCCTCAACTTAAACAAGTCTATTTAGATGCCCATGAAAATCCAGAAATTTCTGCGTATTATTCTGTGTTTACCGTGCCTACCATGTTGGTTTTTATGGATGGCAGAGAGTTTATTCGTGAGGGGAGGGCTGTAAGTTTACATAGACTTAAAGAACAACTTCAACGCCCTTATGGGATGCTTATCTCATAGCCTTCCAAACAGATGATGCATTATTTTTGTGTCACAATAGAGATGTTTTCAAACCCTTTGGCTTTTAAAATGTCTATAATAGAAACAAAATACTCAAAGGCTGAGGCTTTGTCCATGTGTAAAGAGATGATGTCTTTTTTGGGGTCTAGTTTTTGTAGTTTTGTTTTGATATTTTCTAGGCTTAAAGATTCTTTGTCATAAAAGTACTTGCCCTCTTTATCTATGGCGATATGGACTGCTTTTTTCTCTTTGGATTTTTTAGAACTGGCTGTGGGTAAATCTACTTTTATGGTTTGATTTTTGACAAAAGTAGATGTGGCTAGTATGATAACTAGCAATACTAAAACGATGTCAATAAAGGGTACTACATTCATTTTGTCGAAGCGTTCACGTCTCATTTATTTCTCATCATTCATAATTTCCCATCTTGATAGGAGTATATCTACTTTGGTCAGTAAGGCATTGTATAAAACAGTAGCAGGTATGGCTACGACTAATCCTGCTGCTGTGGCTTTGAGTGCTAGGGCTAAATGCTTCATGATTTCACCAGGGTTGATGGTGTCTTGTTGGTCACCGATGATATAAAATGTAAGGATAATGGCTAAAACTGTACCTAAAAGTCCGATATAAGGAGCGTTTGAGCCGATACTAGCGATGGTAGCTAGACGCTTGGAAAGGTCTATTTCTAGGGCTAGTTTATGGGTGTATTGACTCAAATCAATAGAGCGATAATAGAGTAATCTCTCTATAGCATAGGCAAAAGTGATGAAGCTTAGAAATATGAGCAGTCCGATGACTCCATAATCTACAACATCTTTAATTTGTTCGATAGGCATATAATTTCCTGATATTTTAGTTGCTGTATTATAGCAAACTAATAGTAAATATTACAACTTTTAGGTATAATCACGTAATTTTATAATACGATGGTAGGAAAATATTGTGATGACACTAAAAGAAGCACTAACAAAATCTAATGAAGAGATGGCAACGCTTAGAGCAACGCTTGAAGAAAAAGCAAAATCCTCTGGACTCAATGCTTATATAGGATTTGAGAGCTTAGGAGAGGGTGTTCCTATCCTTATTAAAGACAATATCCAAGTGACAGGGTGGTCAGTCACTGCTGGGTCTAAAATCTTACAAGGATATATAGCACCGTATAATGCCACTGTGATTGATAACTTAAAGTCTAAAGGTATGATGGCATTTGGTCGTGCCAATATGGATGAGTTTGCTATGGGGTCAACCACGGAGAGTTCATTTTATGGAGCAACACTCAATCCACATGGTAACAACAGAGTACCAGGAGGAAGCTCAGGTGGTTCGGCTGCTGCTGTGGCAGGAGGTATCGCTATCGCTGCTTTGGGTTCTGATACAGGGGGTTCTATCCGTCAACCAGCTGCCTATTGTGGGGTAGTGGGGATGAAGCCTACGTATGGGCGTGTGAGTCGTTTTGGTCTAGGTGCCTATGCCTCTAGTCTTGACCAAATTGGCCCTATCGCACAAAATGTTGAAGATGCGGCTATCTTGTATGATGCCATCAAAGGACATGACGACAAAGACTCTACATCAGCAGATTTTGAGATAGAAGATATAGCAAATCATCTCAATAGCGATGTAAAATTGACTATCGCTGTAATAGACTCTTATGTAGCCCAAGCTGACGCAGATATACAAAAAGCCTTTGCGTATACCGTAGCCAAACTAGAAGACGCAGGGCATACTATTGTACACAAAGAGCTTTCCAATACCAAATATGATATTGCTACCTATTATGTATTAGCCACGGCTGAAGCAGCGACAAATTTAGCACGTTATGATGGTGTCCGTTATGGTAAGAGAGCAGCCTCTAAAAATACAGAAGAGCTGTTTTATAATACCAGAAGCGAAGGGTTTGGAGATGAAGTAAAAAGACGTATTATGTTGGGTAACTTTGTACTCTCCTCTGGCTATTATGATGCCTATTATGTCAAAGCCCAAAAAGTAAGACACCTTATACGTGATGAGTTTAATGCTATCTTTGAAGAGGCTGACTTGATACTCTCTCCTGTTGCTCCTGCTGTTGCCCCTAAAGTAGGTGCATCCCAAGACCCATTAGAGATGTATAAGAGTGACATGTACACCATTGCCATTAACCTAGCAGGGCTTCCTGCTATTTCACTTCCTGTGGCTAGTAATGATGAGGGGATGCCTGTAGGACTCCAACTCATTGCCAAAGCATTTAACGAAAAAACACTTTTTAATGGTGCTATGAGCATGGAAAAAGTGGTAAATTATAACAATAACTAAGATGTCTTTCTCACTAAAGGTGTCGCTTTAGTGAGATGAATTGAATGTGAGCTTTGCTCTCAAGAAAGAAGAAGGATTTATATGAAAATTAAAAAAAGAGCATTGACATTTGAAGATGTCTTATTAGTCCCACAACATTCAGTTGTATTACCAAAAGAAGTAAGTGTTACAACGATGCTAACTAAAAGAGTTTCTCTCAATATTCCTATCGTCTCTGCTGCGATGGATACAGTCACAGAGTATAAAGCAGCAATTGCTATGGCTCGTCTAGGTGGTATTGGTGTCATACACAAAAATATGGATGACAAAACACAAGCCAATCAAGTACGCAAAGTCAAAAAATCAACTTCGGGTGTCATTATAGACCCTGTGTTTATTGGGCCAGATGCTAGTGTGGGTGAAGCTGATGCTATCATGGAAGAGTACCATATCTCAGGAGTACCTGTGGTAGATGAAAACCATACCCTCATTGGTATTTTGACCAACCGTGATATGCGTTTTATCTCTGATATGACACTCAAAGTGAGAGAAGTGATGACTGCTGCTCCCTTGGTAACAGCCAAAAAGGGTACGACACTAGAAGATGCCTCAAAAGTGATGCACAAGCATAAGATAGAAAAACTTCCTATCGTAGATGATAATGACAAATTAATAGGTCTTATCACGATTAAAGATATAGAAAAAAAAGAAAAATATCCCAATGCCAATAAAGATGAACAAGGGAGACTAAGAGTAGCTGCTGCTATTGGTGTAGGACAACTTGACCGTGCCAAAGCATTGGTAGAAGCTGGGGTAGATGTCATTGTGCTTGATTCAGCACATGGACACTCACAAGGTATCATTGATACGGTGAAGCGTATCAAAAAAGAGTTAGATATTGATGTCATCGCAGGAAATATCGCTACAGGTGAAGCAGCACAAGCCCTTATAGATGCTGGAGCTGATGGTGTCAAAGTGGGTATTGGCCCAGGTTCTATCTGTACCACACGTATTGTAGCAGGAGTGGGAGTCCCACAAATCTCTGCTATTGACGAAGTTGCCCTTGTTGCCAATAAAGCAGGTGTACCCGTTATCGCTGATGGTGGTATCAAGTACTCAGGTGATGTAGCCAAAGCCTTAGCCGTTGGTGGAAGCTGTGTCATGCTAGGAAGTGCCTTAGCAGGAACATACGAAACACCTGGCGAGATGGTGCTTTTTAATGGTAGACAATTTAAAGAATATAGAGGTATGGGAAGCATCGGTGCGATGACCAAAGGGAGTACAGACCGTTATTTCCAAGAAGGTACAGCAGCAGATAAGCTCGTACCTGAGGGGATAGAAGGGCGTGTACCTTACAGTGGTAAGATAGCCGATGTTGTACATCAAATGATAGGTGGATTACGTTCATCTATGGGTTACTGTGGTTCAGAGTCTATCCAAGCATTTTGGGAAAAAGCAGAATTTGTAGAGATTACAGCAGCAGGACTCAAAGAGTCTCATGTGCATGATGTGACTATTACCAAAGAATCTCCAAATTATCATGGTTAGGATAGTTAGGCACGTGTATTATTGTATAAATTATTTTAAAGGAATGACCAATGGGTAGAGCATTTGAATATCGTAAAGCAGCAAAAATGAAAAGATGGGGAGCGATGTCTCGTATCTTCCCTAAACTAGGTAAAATTATTACGATGGCAGCCAAAGATGGAGGTATGGATCCAGATATGAATCCTAAACTTCGTACAGCCATCCTTAATGCCAAAGCACAAAATATGCCAAAAGACAATATCGATGCCGCCATCAAACGTGCCGCAGCCAAAGACTTAGCCGATATTAAAGAGCTTACGTATGATGTAAAAGCTGGTCATGGTGTACAAATGATTATTTCTTGTGCTACAGATAACAATATGAGAACCGTAGCCAATGTAAAAGCTATCTTAGTACGTAATGGAGCAGAAATGCTCACTTCTGGGTCTTTAAACTTTATGTTTACGCGTAAGTGTGTCTTTATCGTAGATAAGACTACAAATATGGATATAGAAGAGCTAGAGTTAGAACTGATAGATTTTGGACTAGAAGAGATAGAAGAAGATGTAGAACCACAAGAAGAGGGTGAAGATATAAATATTCTTAGAATCTATGGAGAGTTTACCTCATTTGGAGAGCTTTCTAAAGGCTTAGAAGATATGGGTATCAATGTCAAAAAAGCCACCTTAGAATATATAGCCAATACCCCTATAGACCTAGCCGAAGAACACATAGAAGAGCTAGAAACCCTCATCGACAAACTAGAAGACGATGAAGATGTACAGACGGTGTTTACCAATATTAATTAAAATCAGATTAGCTCTTGGGAAGTGAGGTTTCAACCTCACCCAATAACCTGCTAAAGCAAACGCATCACTACTGCACAGTCACAACCCTTATCGTGCGTGGTAGTGTTTCATTTCCTGCTTTATCTTTGACTGTATAGGTGATAATATAAGTACCACGAGCATTCGTATTGACCGTATCTCCACCTAGAACTATTTTATCTGTAATATCTCCATCGACATCATCTTTGGCTGTTGCTCCTGCATCTGTATAGCTTGTTCCTTTGGCTATAGTCACAATCTCACTACCGATTAGGGTAATAATAGGTAAAGTCGTATCAGGAATTACTTCTGGAATGACTTCTAAGACTGGTTCGGGAACTGGTGTTGGTGTTGGCTTGGGTACTGGACGAGAAGCAGGAACTACTATTTCTTCTCCTAATGCTGTTATCAGTGCTTGTATTTCTTCTTTTGTGTCCACCTCTTCTTTGCTAAGATTTGATATGACTTGATTTATCTCTAGCAAAAGTAATTCTGTTACACCAACTACCCCTGCTAGTTCATAATCCTCAACCGTTGGGATTGGCTCAGCATTTTCTGCGAAATAAATAATCTTATCCATGGCTACTTTTTCTTTACTCTCTTCATTACTGCCACAGCCTAGAAACAAGACGATACCTACTACTAGCGTTACTACATATTTAACTATTTTTGTCATTTCAAATCCTTTTATTTTAATCTTGTTTATACGGTATCATAATCATAATATCACCGACCATAATAGGCACATATTTTTTAAGTATAGGTGTTTTTGTATCATCCCTATCCAGTGGATTTGACCCTGCTTTGATTTCGTTGGCATTACTCACACCATCGCCATCAGCATCAGCATCTCCACCATCACTAGCATCCAAAGGGTCTAATCCCCATCTATATTCATCAGCATCAGAGATACCATCATTGTCATCATCAGCATCTGAATGATTTCCTATGCCATCTCCATCTGTATCTGTCCATTCATCAGGATTGAGTGGAAAAGCATCAAGAGCATCAAGCACACCATCATTATCATCATTAGGGTCTTCATTATTCCCTATTCCATCTCCATCTGTATCAATAGACTCATTAGGGTCATTTGGAAAAGCATCTTCATCATCTATGACCCCATCTCCATCACTGTCTCTTGTTGTCACAGATACTTCAAATGTTTTACTGCTATTCAATGTACCATCAGAAACAACAATCGTAATAGTAACTGTGCCTATAGTATTTCCTACAGGATTAAGCGTAAAGTTTTGTATCCAAGAAGAAGTATCTAGTGTTCCATTCCAATTTTCTGTTACAGTCAAAATACTTGTATCACTTGATTTTACAGTTAAAGTTAAATCTTCCAAATCAACATCTGAGATATTTACCTCATAATTACTTGAAGCATCATCTTCTATAATTTCTATATTGCTAAAAATGGTATGGATAAGAGGTGCATCATTCACACTTGTAGAAATAACTGTAGTACTACTATTGTTTGTATTACTTGTACTATCATTTGCTGTTATTGTAAAAGTAGTCGTCTCTGTAAGTCCAACGGCTACTCTATTCTCACTAGGATTAAATGTAATCGCTCTAAGCATGGCTTGAACACTAGTAATCGTTCCACTTACTATGCTTGTTTGAGATAAAACACCTTTGGCATTATCATCTAGCGTAATAGTAATAGAGATATTATCAGCTTCATTATCTCCTAAAGTGATTGTAGAAAATGGAGTGATGGTATCATTATCATCTACTAGCTGTCCTGATACTGTATTTACAATAGTTGGAGCAAAGTTTTCCGTAGTTGTGAAGCTCCAAGTAGTCTTATCTAAGATACCTACAAAATCATTAGCATTAGTATCTTTTAATACAGCACTTGCTATTTGCACATAATACTGAGTATTGAAATCTAGCGTTACTGTGGGATTGACTGTTACAAAATAGGCAACAATGCTAACATCACTACTACTGACATCAATACTCTCTATCAAACTATCATCTATTGTACGGTAAATATTAATCGTACCACTACCCTTTATCATGTTTTCGCTCATAGTCATAACAAGGTTAGTCCCTGTTGATACTCCTATGGCATTATTTGTTGGACTTGTAGAGGTGATGGTTGGCACAATAGTATCCACATTCATAGAAAGTTGGGTAGATGCTGTATTTGCATTTCCTGCTGTATCTGTAAATGTATTTGATGCTACATCTATGGTAGCTGATGTAGTGCTTGAAGCTGTTGGCGTAAAAGTTGCTGTATAACTTGTGCCACTTCCTGCAAAATTACTTAAAGTTCCACCTACTGCTGTAATATCTCCTACTACAAAATCACTTGATGCTTCACTCAAAGTAAATGTAAGTGTGGCTACTTCTCCTGCTTTAAGTGCTGTATGGCTTGAAGTGATTGTGATGGTTGGGATAATAGTATCAACACTCATACTAATTTGGTTTGATGCTGTATTTG
>JAMOTK010000054.1 GCA_027062365.1 Sulfurovum sp. | reverse complement strand
AATACAATTAAAATGAAAAAAGCATCTGGGCAGTTTCAAAAACTTTTGAAAGCCAGTCCACTTAACTAAATAGATTTTTTACGCTCTCTTAGAAGTAAAATGATGGGAGGGGTAAATATTTATTTTTATTTCAGAAGTAAGAACCCTCCTTCTGAAGATTGTATGAAGTCTATCATGGTAGATTTCATACAATAGTTATATTGTCAAAGTAAAACTATAATTATTTTATAAAAGGATAAAACATGAACATACAAAAAAAACTTCTTTGTACAGCAGGAGCGATATTGCTACTAGGTACTACAAACCTCTTTGCCACAGCTCAGTCGGCTAGAGATATACTCAATCATTCCTACCAATATTTAGGAAGTATTGATAAATATGCATTTACAGCAGTGGTTTCAGATGAGGTAGCACAAGATTCTAAGATGAGTAATGCATATACGCATACGACACGCGTAAAAGTAGATAGACCCAATAAACTTCGTGTAGAGACGACAGGTACGATAAAAAATAGAACGAATTATCTAAATGATGGAAGCTATACCATGTTTGACCATCACTCTAAATTTTATGGTCAAATTAAAACACCTAAAACTATCAATGATACATTAGATGTGTTATTTGAAAAGTTTAATATCAATGCACCTTTGGCTCAACTTATCTACTCTGATATGGATAAAAAGGTAAAGTTTGCAAAGAGTAAATATTTTGGTACAAAAATAGTCGATGGGGTAGAGTGCGACTATATAGCATTTAGAAATGGAAGCAAAGAAGTACATATTTGGATAGCCACAGGTGACACGCCACTGGTAAAAGCCTATAGCATTATCAATACAAGTAAAAATCATCCATCAAGAGTCAATACCTCAGTTATTTGGGATGAAAATGCCGATATTTCAGACAGTGATTTTATTTTTGTAGCACCCAAAGGTGCATCAAAAATATCAGTAAATCAAGTAAATTAAGAAAGGATTGAGATATGAAACATAAAAATAGTTTTTTAGTAAAATTTGCAGTTGTAGCTACCATGATAGGGATACTTTCTCCTTCTGTGAGTATCAAAACCATGAGCGCATCGAACAATGGTTTTGAAGCAATACCTATAGAAGTAAATGTATCGTTATTTACACAAGCAGAGGCAAGACGTGGTGGACGTGGAGGTGGAGGCAATCGAAATGTGAACCGAAATCGAAATACAAATCGCAATGTCAATCGAAATAGGAATACAAATGTTAATCGCAATGTTAATCGAAATGTCAATCGTAATGTAAATGTAAACGTCAATCATAATAGTCGTTATTATGGTGGACACCGTCATGGACACTATGGTTACTATCGTGGTGCTCCTTTGATGGCATTTACGACAGGACTTGTTATCGGTTCGGTGATTGCTTCGTCTACGATGCCAAAGACATGTACAACCGTTCTTGTCAATGGTGTGAGTTATAGAAGATGTGATAGTGCCTATTATCAACCTTTTTACGAGGGTGATGTTTTGGTCTATAAGGTAGTCTCTTCTCCTTACTAAGCCTAACTTACTCTTGATTCTTAAAATACTCTCTTTGTAGAGTATTTTGATGATGAAGTATCTTTGTCTAAAATGCTAACCATTGCTTGATATTAAATAAAATAAGGCACACTATGAAACACCTCTTACTCCTTCTGTCTATATTCGTTATGATACATGCCAATGACTCAACCTATATTGGGGATAAAAGCTGTGTCTCGTGTCATGCTAAAGAGATGCATGAGTGGAAAGGCTCACACCATGATGAAGCTATGATGGTGGCTGATGAACAGTCGGTAAAGGCAGATTTTAACCATACTACGTTTAATTATAATGGGATTATCTCTACTTTTTACAAAAAAGAGGGTAAGTTTATGGTGCAAACAGATGGGGAGGATGGGAAGTTACATACGTATGAGATAGCCTATACTTTTGGGGTGTATCCTTTACAACAGTATATGATAAAATTTCCCAACGGAAAGGTGCAAGTGCTTGACCCTACATGGGATAACCGTAGCAAAGCAGAGGGGGGTCAGCGTTGGTATCATATCCATAAAGATGATAATGTCACAGCAGGAGACCCTCTACATTGGACGGGACCTAATATGAATTGGAACTATATGTGTGCTGATTGTCACTCTACAAATTTGAAAAAGAATTATGACATGAAGACAAAAAGTTATCATACGACATGGGACAGTATCAATGTCTCTTGTGAGGCCTGTCATGGTCCTGCATCGGAGCATATAGCATGGACAAAAAACCATGATAAAAATGTATCTTATCGAGGTTTTCCTCTTTCTTTAACCAAGCCAAAGGGGCAATGGATAGAACAAAATGCTACTTTAAAATCATTTATCCAAACACAAGAACTCAATGTATGTGCCAAATGTCACTCCAGACGGACGCAACTTGATGATAATTTTGTGGCAGGAGATGACTTTCATGAGCATTATCTGCCTGTAGGGTTGGACAATAGCCTCTATTTTGCTGATGGGAAGATAGAAGATGAGGTCTATGTATATAACTCTTTTTTACAAAGTAAAATGTATAGTGAGGGAGTGACTTGTAGTGATTGTCATAATCCACATACGCTTAACCGTAAAGGGGTAGGGGATAGTGTCTGTTTCTCTTGTCACCAAAGTAGTACCTATACGGCTACTTCACACCATAAACATAAAGTAGGGGGTAAAGGAAGCTCTTGTATCGCTTGTCATATGCCTGCACGTATCTATATGGGGATAGATAGTCGAAACGACCATAGTTTTAGAGTACCTAGACCTGATATATCTGTAAAGATGAAACATATTCCAAATGCCTGTACCCTTTGCCATAGTGATAAAGATGCACAGTGGGCTACAAATAGTATGAAAAAATGGTATGGAAAGATACCTATAGGACATCAAAATTTTGCAGATGCCATACACGATTTGAGAGTCAATGCTCAAAATGCTCCTAAAAGCTTGTATGCTATTTTGACCAGCGATATGTCTACGATTGCTAAAGCTACAGCGACCGAGTACTTAGGCAACTATCCCTCACGGCAGACCTATACAACGACACTACAAATGTTACGCAACTCAAATGTGATGATACGCAGGTCAGCCTTACAAGCATTAGAGGCTTTTCCTATCAAAATGAGAGTCAAAGAGGTATTTAAGGCACTGCTTGACCCTGCTAAATTAGTGAGAATGGAAGCAGGACGACAATTGGCAAGTTTCTCATTGGGTCAGTTGGATGAAGAGAAAAAAGCATTACTTAGCAAAGCGATGGATGAGTATGAAAAGAGCCTTCTTTTTACAGCAGAGCGTCCAGAGTCTCAACTCTCTTTAGCCCTTTACTACACCCATACACACAAGATAAAAGAAGCAGAGAAAGCCTATAAAGAAGCCTTAGCGTTACAAGTGCGATTTGTTCCTGCGTATATTAACTATAGTGACTTTTTGGTCAATGAAAATAGAAGCGATGAAGCGTTTGCTCTCTTAGAAAAAGGAGTCAAACTTTTACCTAATATGGCTATCTTACATCATGCTTTAGGCTTGTATTATGTGCGAAATAAAGAGAAAGAAAAAGCCATAGTCTCTCTAAAAAAAGCTGTAGCCCTAGATAGCGATAATGCTAGATTTTCTTATGTGTATGCTGTCTCGGTAGGAGAGACTAACCCTAAAGAAGCTATTGGCATATTAGAAAAGGTCTATCCTAAGCATACAGGAGATAGGCAGATAGTCTCTGCTTTGGTCTATTATAGCAAACAAAATGCAGAGATAGAAAAAAGCCTCATGTATGAAAAAAAGATGAAAGCCTTGGAAAACTTTTCTGTACGTTAGTCTAGGTCATTTTCATACAATTTCAAGCAATAACAAGGTATCAGTTTGTGTTATATTATACATTATTCGTCTAGTTTTTTCTCAAAATTATCAAAGTTAAAACTTGTAATATTTCCATCTTTTATATCTTTTTTTGACGCTTCCATTGTTCTCATAAATTCATTAGGTGTATTAACTTTAACTATCTCTATATCTTTTTTAAAATACTCTAAAAGCCATAAAAACTTACCAACTATTTCATCACTAACTCGTATTTGATAAGTGTGCATATAGACTCCTTTTTTATTGATTATATCATTAAATTTCTTAATATGCTAAACCCTACCAATCATTTGAAATTCGTAGGGTTGTGCTTTATCCAACCATTAATAATATCGGCAAAAGATAGAGTTTCGCCGAAAGGGTTAATTTAATAGTTTTATAAGAAGTGTATTTTTAACGCCTGTCCCTTAGGCTTATAAATTTTCAACATCATTATATAGATTTTTTAATTCTATAATATCCATATCTAAAAGTGGTTCATACATAAAAGAATTTAAATGAATATTTTCTGGTGTCATTATATTTACACTTTCTAATATTTTAATTTTCTCATTATTGCCAATTTGAATAAAACCATTAAATAATTCTCTTGTTTGATTTCCTTTATTATCTATAAAATTTAAAAAATCTTCTTGAGTTCCACTATTATTTTTCCAAGTAAAAACTGCCAAAGACTCATTTATTTCATTTTTCATAAATTCTTCAGCTTTTAATCTAATCGCTATTGCTAAAATAATTTTATTTTCTAAATTTATATCATCATTTAAAATATTATTATTTGCTATTTCCATAATTAAATCATATATGTTATCTTCTACTATATTTATTGAATTATCAAAATTATCTTTTCCAATATATATTTGATTATAATGTACCCCATAAAAAGAACCAACAAAAAAATAATTTAATTATAAAAGTGTAAAATAAGAACATAATATAAGGGGTATAAGATGAGCAAGAAAAGAAAAGTATATAGTGCAGAGTACAAATC
>JAMOTK010000053.1 GCA_027062365.1 Sulfurovum sp. | reverse complement strand
TTGTTTCTTCACCAGAACCTGTAAATGCTGCACCAATATCTGATACACATGTTGCCAAGTTTTGTACTGCTTTTACTTGTTTAGCATCATCTCTTGTTGCTGCCAATTTTGGTATTGCTACCGCTGCCAAAATACCGATAATTACGATTACGAAAATTAATTCGATCATTGTGAAACCACGTCTCATGTTATTCATGATTAACTCCTGTTAAATTGTGAGTGTCAATTCAATAATTGACCTATTTAAAGTATAATACCTTTTTGCTTAAACAAATATTAAATATGAGAAAATTTTGAAATTTTACGCCCATAAACCCTAGAAAGTCTATATTACTACTAGAGATTAAAGAAAAAAAGTTTAAAGTCCATCTAAGGTATCGATGAGTAGTTCTATCTCATCTTCGTGTGAGGAGGATTCTTTGGCTAGGTGTAGGTAGGCTTTGAGAAGTTTTTCTGCTTTGTTGTCTGTACGGAAGTTAATACCTGACTTTCCTAAGTCTTCTATGACAAAATCTGCAAATTCATCTTCTAGTTTGATTTCGTAGCGTGTTCCTGCGATAGTAAGTCCAATGTGTTTCATAATGTTCCTTTTATTTATAGTGGGTATATATAATGTATCTAGTTTAGATGAGCAAAGACTCAACTTGGATGATAATCTTTTCTATCTCATCGTCTTTTTCTTCCATCTCTTGGGTGAGTGTTTCTACTTTTTTTTGTAAAAGATTGCATTCAAGGGTCTTGGCTTCAAGCTCTTTGAGCAAGGTATGCTGACTTTCATGTGCTGATGCCACAATATCTAGTTGACTCTTTAGGTTTCTATTTTGCATCTTTAAAGTCTCTTGGTCTTTGTGCCATTGTTCTATCTTGGCTTGTAACTTCTGTAAGGCAGACATATCTTTACTCCCAATAGTTCCATAATTTTATTTGCTATGATATAATAGCAAAAATTCTTAAAAATGGAGATATTTTGCCAAACTTTACCGTCTCAAGCCCATATACAGCAGCAGGAGACCAACCTCAGGCTATCAAAAGTCTATCTGACTCTATCATGCAGGGCAATACCTACCAGACCCTCTTGGGTGTCACAGGTTCAGGCAAGACCTATAGTATGGCAAAAGTGATAGAAAATACCCAAAAACCCACCCTCATCATGACACACAACAAAACCCTGGCAGCCCAACTCTACTCAGAATTTAAAAGCTTTTTCCCCAACAACCATGTAGAGTATTTTATCAGTTACTACGACTACTATCAACCCGAAGCCTACTTGCCTCGTCAAGATTTATTTATAGAAAAAGACTCTTCTATCAATCAAGAGTTAGAGCGTCTGCGTTTGAGTACCACAGCATCGTTGCTCATGCACAAAGATGTGATTGTTATCGCGTCTGTTTCTGCCAATTATGGATTAGGTTCACCCGAAGACTATCGTTCGGTAGTCCAAGACCTCGTGGTAGGAGATGAGTACCATCAAAAGGCATTACTTTTACGCTTTGTCGATATGGGGTACACACGTAATGATGATTTTTTTGACCGAGGTCATTTTCGGGTCAATGGAGAAGTGATAGACATTTATCCTGCGTATGCCCAAGAGTTTGCGACACGTATAGAGTTTTTTGGCGATGAAATCGAAGATATTTATACCTTTGATTCGCTAACAGGAGAGAAGCAAGAGAGCATGAAAGTAGCCACTATTTATGCAGCCAATCAATTTATCGTAAGCAAAGAAAAACTAGCCTTGGCTGTCAAACGCATAGAAGAAGAACTCGATACTCGTCTGTGCTACTATCAAAAACATGACCGTATGATAGAATACAACCGTATCAAACAACGTACAGAATTTGACCTAGAGATGATAGAAGCCACAGGGATGTGTAAAGGGATAGAAAACTACTCACGCCATCTCACTGGCAAAAAAGAGGGAGAAACACCTTTTTCTATGATGGATTATTTTGAGGCTATGCATGATGATTATCTGGTCATTGTCGATGAATCTCATGTGAGCTTACCCCAATTTAGAGGGATGTACGCAGGAGACAGAAGCCGAAAAGAAGTACTTGTAGAACATGGGTTTAGACTCCCCTCTGCCCTAGACAATAGACCGTTAATGTTCCCAGAATATATTGACAAAGCCCCTCATTATCTCTTCGTCTCAGCTACACCCAATGACCTTGAACTTGAACTCTCTTGCGTGGTAGCAGAACAAGTTGTACGCCCTACAGGACTGCTAGACCCTCCTATCGAAGTCATAGACTCCACCTATCAAGTAGAAAACCTCTATGACAGGATGAAACCTATCATCGCCAAAGGCGAACGTGTACTCATCACGGTATTGACCAAAAAGATGTCTGAGGAACTTAGTATCTATTACAATGACTTAGGACTTAAATGTAAGCACATGCACTCAGATATGGACGCCATAGAACGCAATCAAACCATACGCTCTTTACGTTTAGGGGAGTTTGATATACTCATAGGTATCAATCTACTACGAGAAGGATTAGACTTACCAGAAGTGAGCTTAGTTGCTATACTTGATGCCGATAAAGAAGGGTTTTTACGCTCTAAAACTGCCCTCATCCAAACCTCAGGACGTGCAGCACGTAATGCCAATGGTAGAGTACTCATGTATGCCAAAAAAATAACCGATTCTATGCAATTTACCATAGATACCACAACGCTTAGACGCAAAAAACAGATGGCATACAACCAAAAGCACGGTATCACACCCCAAACCACTTTACGTGAGCTTGATACCAATCTCAAAGTAGATGACCCTAGTGAACTCTATAACAAAGCCTCTAAGCTTGATAAAATGCCCAAAGCAGAACGCCAACAACTCGTCAAAGAACTCAAAGCCAAGATGTTGCTCTCTGCTAAAAATTTGGACTTTGAAGAAGCGGCAAGATTTAGAGATGAAATAGCCAAAATCAAAAAATTATAAGCAATATGTTATACTTTTTGATATAATAGCTTTTATTACTCTTTGTTCAAGGATTTCTATGTCAAGTAAGTTAAACCACCATCAACTCTATTTTAACCGTGAGCTTTCATGGCTTCAATTTAATTCACGTGTACTCGCACAAGCACTTGACTCTACACTACCTCCTTTGGAACGGCTCAAATTTTTGGCTATTTATGGTACAAACTTAGATGAATTTTATATGATACGTGTTGCAGGACTCAAAGCCCTCTTTAAAGCACGTATCCAAGAGATAGGGGCAGATAAACTCACTCCTAAAGAACAACTAGAGCAGATACGTACCTATCTTCACAAAGAGCATGAAGTCTTAGAGGTTTGTTATACATCTATCATTTCGGAACTTCATAACAAATCTGTCCATGTCAAAAACTATGATGCCCTTACAGAAGTAGAACAAGCCGTCATCAAAGCAATGTTTTTTGAAGGTATCTATCCTGTGATTATCCCTATCGCTGTGGATACAACACATCCCTTCCCTCATTTGAACAATCTTAGTTTTGGTCTAGCGATGACGCTCAAAGATGATTCTCAAAATATCAAACATGGATTGATTCGTATCCCTCGTATATTACCTAGGTTTCTTCAAATAGACAAAACCTTTATCCCTATCGAATCGGTAGTAGAACACTTCGCTTCCGAGCTTTTCCCTGGGTTTACCAAGATAGCCTCTACCCCTTTTAGGGTCACAAGAAATGCCGATATAGAGATAGAAGAAGAAGAAGCCGATGACTTTTTGGAGATTTTACAAGAGGGGCTTCGCTCTCGAAACAAAGGCTCACTTATCCGTCTTGAACTCTTGAAAGATGCAGATAAAAACCTCACAAAGTTTTTGCTCTCTCATTTGAATCTTGATGATGAAGATATTTATACACACAAGCATCTCCCACTCAATCTGGGTAGTCTTTGGCAAATCGTAGGAGATAAGGCGTTATCACATCTGGTTTTACCCCCTTTTAATCCCAAAATTTTACCCCCTTTTAATACCAATAATATCTTTAATGCTATAGACAAAGAAGATGTACTTCTCTACCATCCTTTTGATAGCTTTGAGCCTGTGATACAGTTTATCACACAAGCAGCTGCTGACCCTGAGACTTTGGCTATACGGATGACACTCTATCGTGCTGGTCAAAAATCGCCTATCGTCAAAGCCCTCATTGATGCTGTCCAAGATGGCAAACAAGTCATGGTTTTAGTCGAACTCAAAGCACGTTTTGATGAAGAAAACAACTTACGCTGGGCAAAAGCTCTCGAAGAAGCAGGGGCACATGTCGTCTATGGTATCCCTGGACTCAAAGTCCATGCCAAAATTGCACAAGTCATCAAAAGAAAAGGCAATAAACTCAAAAGCTATGTCCACTTAGCCACAGGAAATTACAACGCAGGAACGGCGAAGATTTATACCGATATGTCTTACTTTACTTCCAAAGATATTTTTAGTACCGATGCTACACATTTTTTCCATTTTTTGACAGGTTTTTCTACACATACCAAACTAGAAACCCTCTTTATGTCGCCCAAACAAATCAAACCTAAATTACTGACACTCATAGAAAAAGAATCACGAAATGGCACAAAGGGGCATATCATCCTCAAAGCCAATTCGCTTGTCGATACCGATATTATCAAAGCCCTCTACAAAGCGTCACAAGAGGGATGTAAAATAGACCTTATTATCCGTGGTATTTGCTGTCTTAAACCTCGGGTCAAAGGCATTAGTGACACTATTACTGTCTCTTCGGTCATAGGTAAGTACCTAGAACACGCAAGGATTTACTACTTCAAACATGACAAAGTCAAGTGTTATATCGCCTCAGCTGACCTTATGCCACGTAACTTGGTACGACGCATAGAGCTTATGACCCCTATCATGGAAGAAAAATTAAGTCAAAAGATAGAACAAATCCTTATGTTACAAATCTCAGACAATGACCTACGTTGGGAGTTACAAGAAGATGGGAATTATACAAAGATATTGCCTTTAGATAAAAAGGTCAACAATCATACTATTTTAGAAGCTTATGTGAGTAAAATTTATGATAAAACCAAAAAAGAGACACCAGACTACGTCAGTCGTTTGGCAAATCGTCTTCTAAAGGACAGTTAATGCTATTAAAATTTAAAGAGTGGACACCCACATTAGGAAGCAATGCATGGGTAGCCCAAGGGGCATCAGTCATAGGTCGTACCACGATGGGCGAAGACGCTGCTGTGTGGTTTGGCTGTGTGGTGCGAGGAGATGTTCATCACATCAGTATAGGCGATAGAAGCAACATACAAGACCTTAGTATGATACACGTTACGCACCACAAAAAAGACGATATGAGCGATGGAAACCCTACGATTATAGGCAATGATGTCACCGTAGGTCATAGGGTGATGCTTCATGGCTGTACCATAGAAGATGCCTGTCTCATAGGCATGTCTGCTACCATACTAGATGGGGCTGTCATAGGCAAAGAGTCAATAGTAGGGGCATCTTCGTTGGTGACTAAAAACAAAGTCTTTCCCCCTAGAAGTCTCATCATGGGAAGCCCTGCAAAAGTCGTGCGTACACTCACAGACGAAGAGGTAGAAGAGCTTTATGCCTCTGCTTTACGGTATGTCGCATTTAAAAATGAGTATCTATAGATGAAGCATATCTTAAGCAAAGGGATGCAAGATATTTTTTCTAAAGAAGTGATACTTTTTGTCCTAAAAATCACGGCTATTTCACTGCTCACTTCTGGCGTATTTATCTGGTATTTTTGGGGAAGTATCGCTAGTTTTATCACTGCGTATCTCTCATGGATACCATGGAAATGGCTACAAACCTCAGGGGCAAATGTCATGACTTTTGGGGTCTCTTATATGCTCTTTATTATTAGTATCTCACTTTTTACTTCTTTGTATAGTGAAAAACTTTTGATACTCCTAGCCAAAAAGCACTACCCCTTAGTAGAAGTTGTGGGTTATCCTAGTATCACAACCTCACTGTTATTGACCCTCAAAGCTTCGATGATAACGCTTTTTCTTTTTATGTTTTTGTTTGTATTTCTCTTTATTCCTATTGTAGGGCAAGTGGTCTTAGTCTATCTATGGTCGATACTTCTTAGAGAGCCTACCCTTTATGATGTGGGGACACTCTTCATAAGCGATAAAAAAAAGAAAAAAGAAAAAAGAAAAAAAACAAGACTTTTGGCCATGATAGCCTCACTCTTTAATGCTATCCCTCTGCTCAATCTCTTTGCTGCTGTTTTTGCACAGATATTATTTTTGCATCATATTTTAGGAAAAGAAGAAAACTAATTTTTTTCTTTGTTGAGTCGTCTTTCTTTTCTTGATGAGGTAGAAAACTGTAAAAGTTCATCAGCTGTAGAGACATACTGTGGAAGTGTCTCCAATGACTTTTCCATAACTTTAGAGGCACAAAAAGCATCACTATAGGCTCTGTGGTGTGTGGCAGTTTCTATCTCCAAAAAATCTATCAGATAGGCTAGTCCATAACGCTCACTCTCAAATGTACGCCGTGCTAGTTCTATCGTACACAATACAGGATTACCAATATTACCCAAACCAAAACGCTCAAACGAGGCATTGAGAAAGCCATAATCAAACTTGGCATTATGAGCCACAAAGATAGCATCATCCATAAAGTGCCTAAGCAAGCTCAACGCTTCTTTACGCGTGGGTGCATCAATAAGGTCTTCATGTTCGATACCTGTAATCTTACTAATATACGTAGGCAAAAAAGCACACTCCACAAAGGTTTCAAAACGGTCAATAATTTGACCATTTTGTATCATCACTGCACCAATTTCTATCACTTGTGATGTGCCAGGTTTTGAGCCATTGGTTTCTATGTCTATGATACAATAGCGTTGGGTTTCATGTGCATTAAAGTACGTCTCTAATCTATAGCTTTGATCCTCTTGCTGAGAGATAGGATACCCAGAAGCTTGTAACAAAAAGAAAATCGTATCACTTTGCTCAAAAAGTGTAGTATGGTGGGTCACAATATGGCTATATTGTGACTCTGTTAGTACGCCATTGTGTTTACGAAATGCCGTAGTAAGGACTTCAAAGACTTTTTGCATTCGCGATAAACTGCTTTACTTTCTTGGGGTCTTTTTTGCCTTTGATTGATTCTACACCTGAACTCACATCAACACCATAAAAGCCCAATGCCTTTGCTTCACGGACATTTTCAGGGGTGAGTCCCCCTGCTAATATCATCTTGGAGCAATCCATCCCCTCAAACCACGCTAAATTGAGACGAACCCCTGCCCCACCATAGGCTTCACTATGGGCATCTATAAGACGATAACGGTTTTTAAATTGCTTTAAATCATCAGCACTTTTGGCACGAACTACAGGAAGTGTTTGTAAGGATATAGCATCTAAAGACTCTTCATCTACCTCAAAATGTATTTGCGCCCGTGAAATATCAGAGTATCGACACACCGTATCAATCGTCTCTATCCCCTCATCGACAAACAAGCCTACACGCTCTACAAAAGGAGGTAATTTATCTATGATACGCTTGGCAGCGGCTGGTGTAATATACCGTGGGGATTTAGGATAAAATACAAATCCCAAAGCATCAGCACCACACTCCACAGCATGTAAAGCATCTTTCAAGTTCGTAATTCCACAAATTTTAACTCTCACAACAATCCCCTTTTATTTTAATAAAGATATAGCCGAGGCTACACCCTTTGGATGTTTATAGACAAATGACCCAGCTACCACCACATCTACCCCTGCGTCTGCCAGTGCTTTGATGTTTTCATCATTGACTCCACCATCGACTTCTATGAGACAGTGAGGATTTCGTTTTTCTATGAGTGCTTTGAGACGTGTGGCACGTTCGACCACATTGGGGATAAATTTTTGCCCACCAAAACCAGGGTTTACCGACATAAGCAATACCATATCTACATCTGCGAGTAAAAACTCTATGGATTCTGGTGTGGTATGAGGATTGAGAGTAATCGCAGGACGTATCCCTAATCCACGAATCTTTTGGACAAGTCTATGAGGATGCTTCTCTTCTTCTATATGAAAAGAGATAAATTCAGGCTTCAAAGGGGCAAACAAATCAACAAAAAAACTATTGTTTTGTACCATAAGATGAATATCCAAAGGCTTCGTAGCTACTTTTGCCACAGCCTCAACCACCACAGGTCCAATGGTAAGATTGGGTACAAAATGCCCATCCATCACATCTACATGCACAAAGTCACATCCACCTTCACATATCGCCTTGACATCATCTGCCAAATTTCCAAAGTCTGCTGATAAAATACTAGGAGCTACTAACATTAATTTCCTCATCAAATAGTTTTAAATAATTATAGCATAGGCTTTCTAAGTGTATGATACAATTTTTCGAATGTAGGAATTTTTTATTATTTTATAAAAATAACGATTTAAATTCCCACCCATTAAGCCAATATTATGCTACACTTCTCTATAATTTCGCAAAATATTTATCGTTTTTATGACGGTAACACTAATGAAGGAAATATCATGGCAAGAAGATGTGAAATCACTGGCAAAGGGCCACTAACAGGAAACAATGTTTCTCACGCAAACAACAAAACAAAAAGAAGACAACTTCCAAACTTAAGATCTGTAAAGATTACACTTGAAGATGGAACAACAAAAAGAGTAAGAGTAGCAGCATCTACTTTAAGAACAATGAAGAAAAAAGCAGCACAAACTGCTTCAGCTGAGTAAACTTTTAAGATAAGGGAGGATATACTCTCTTATGTTACAAAAATTTAAAAAGTTTCTCGGTTGGAGAATCGCACCAAAACCTCACATTACCTTAAATGATGAATATTATGGACATTTAAGTTCTTTTAGACTTCCCCTTATACTTACCGTTCTTATTATGCTTTTAGGCTCTTTGGGCTATATGCTTATAGAAGACTATCCTATTATGGATGCTATCTACCAAACAGGTATTACTTTTACGACTGTCGGTTTTGGTGAGCAACGCCCTTTGTCTGATATGGGTCGTATCTTTACCATTACACTCATTATCTTTGGATTTGTTGTTTTTTCTATCGCTGTGGGTATTATTGCCGAGGTTGTCAAAAAAGGTGAATTTCAAAAAACCATGAAGGAGCGTAAAATGCTTTATGAAATTGCTCGGTTAAAACACCACTTTGTGGTCTGTTATCACAACGAATTTACGATACAAGTCACGAAACAACTTCGTGAGAATCACATCCCTTTTGTGGTAGTTGACCCACGAGAAGATATGGAAGAGATTGCTAAAAAGCATCATTATCCTTATGTTGTCACAGCAGAACCCCATACAGAAGAAGGCATACTAAAGTCACATCTCTCTTCTGCTAAAGGTGTCATTACTTTGGCTGATAATGTGGCTGATAATATTGCGACTATTGCTTCTGCTAGGTTGTATCAAACAGAGATAGGTCGTGTGCGTAAGTATCTTATCATTGCCAATACCAAGAGCTATGAAGATGAGCAAAAGTTACTCAAATTAGGGGCTGATAAAGTGGTCACAGCTACCAAGCTCATGGCACAACGTATCAATGCGATGGCAGCACGCCCTGATATGGAAAATCTTCTTCAAGAATTTTTGTATAAAAAAGATACCCCTTTAGATATGGAAGAGGCAAAAGTCTCCAAAACATCATGGCTGGTACTCAAAAAAATAAAAGTAGCCCGTTTTAGAGATATTGCCAATGTCACTATCATCGGTATACGTCAAATAGACCATAAATTTATCCCCATGCCAAAAGGAGATACTATCATTATGCCAGAGTGTAAACTTTTGCTTATTGGTACAGGAGAGGGTATCAGAAAAGCCAAAAAAATCATACGTAAAAAAGAAAAACCAGAGGAGTTAAAATATGTTTAAAATAAAAGAACAAAAAGAGGGTCTAAACAATGTACAAGGCTTCTTTTGTGGGGCTACCAATGTAGGGATGCGTACCAACCCTGCCAATTCAGGTGTATCAGATAAAGATGGGGATGTGGCATTTATACGCTCATCAAGCCCTTGTGATATTTCTGCTGTGTTTACTTCCAATACCTTTCAAGCCTCCCCTATCAAACATTTTTTGAAATATCCCAAAGGCTTTCAGACCGATTTTGTACTCATGAATGCCAAAAATGCCAATGCCATGACAGGAGAGCAAGGGATACAAGATATAGAGACTATCATGACAGCCCTCTGCAAAAAACAAAACGTACTCAATCCCGTGATGTCTTCGACTGGGGTGATTGGGTATCGTTTGCCTATAGACCAAATCACTTCAGCGTTTGAGACCTTAGACTTTAGTAGCAAAGATTCTCATAAAACGGCTCGTGCTATCATGACAACCGATAGCTTTAAGAAAGAGTTGTCATACCAAGTGACACTCGATGATGGGTCACATTTTACTATTTCGGCTATCTGTAAAGGTGCTGGTATGATAAATCCTGCTATGGCTACGATGCTCTGCTTTGTCATCACTGATGCCGATGTACCTAAGTCTGATATGGATAGCCTACTGCTCGATGCCTCGGAACACTCTTTTAACCGTATCTCTGTCGATGGAGACACCTCTACCAATGATACAGTCATGCTACTAGCCAATAAGCAATCTAAGGTCTATGACAAAGAAGCCTTTAAAACAGCCCTTAATCAAATCATGTTTAACCTAGCTATGATGATACTCAAAGATGGAGAAGGAGCAAATAAGCTTGTAGCCTTTGAAGTCAAAGGGGCAAAATCGCTAAAAGATGCAAAAAAGGCTTCTAGGGCATTGAGTAATTCACTTTTAGTCAAAACGGCTCTTTTTGGAGAAGACCCAAATTGGGGACGTATCGCTTCGACTATAGGAGCATCAGGCATTGCTTGTAATGAAGAAGATTTAGTGATTTATTATGATGATTTACTCATTTACTCTGATGAATTTAGAGAATTAGATGAAGTTCGTGAAAATAAAGCTTATGTCATTATGAAACAAGATAGCTTTAAAGTGAGCTGTGACATAGGCTTAGGAGAAGCATCTTACACCTCTTATGGCTGTGATTTGAGCTATGAGTATGTCAAAATCAATGCTGAATATAGAACTTAATTATAAAAATGATATAATCATATATCTAAAACACTAGGAACATATATGTTACACGAATACAGAGACGAAATTCACGACCTCAAACAAGACAATGCACACTTCGCAAGAATCTTTGAAAAACACAACGATTTAGACAAACAAATAGAACATGCTGAAATGGGTGATACACCAATGGGTGATGTTGAGCTAGAAAATCTCAAAAAAGAGAAACTTCTTTTAAAAGATGAAGCCTATAAGATGATTATGGACTACAGAAAGACAAAAGCGTAAGCATCATAGTCTTCTCTTAGGAGAAGACTATCACTCAACACTACTTTTTTTCACACTTTAACGCTATTTCCCTCCACACTTTCCAGCTTGACATTTCATCTCTGATTTTTTCTCAGTATTTTTGCCTTTTTTACCCTCATTTTTTCCTTTTTTACCCTCACAAGAACTACATGCCGAACATGATTTACCTGCATAAGTCTCAAACATCCACTCTGCTACACTTTTACGTTCTGCTTCGCTCATAGATTTACCAATAGGAGGCATCAATCCAAATGCTTTCACTGCTCGTGGGTTACATTTGGCTTTTTCTTTGCTTGGGTTCGTAATATAGTCTGATACAAACGCAACAAACGCTTCTTTGTCTTGTAACTGCATTTTGAGTTTCATACTCACCTTAGGCATCGGTGGTGCTTTGAGCTTAGACATCGCTTCTTTAAACGCTGGTGTACCTCGTTCACCCATACCTACTGGTGCTGTTTGAGCATGACATGCCACACAATTAGAAGTAAATATCTCTTCTCCTGTTTGTGCGTGGAGGCTAAGAAGTGTAAAGCTAAGGGCTAATAATATTTTTTTCATGGAAATCCTTAAAGGTTTAGTTGCTGATAGTATATCAAACTATATTTAACTTTGTTATGATAAAATCATTCAATAGACTAACCACACTAAAAAGAGATACAACATGGTATTCATTACAAACTTACGCATTAAAAACTTTTTTTCTATCAAAGATGAGGTAAATATCAATTTTAAAGCCACACCTTACAACATAGAACACAATCCAAATAGACTTTTTGAATTTAATGGAGAGTATTATAATAAAATTATCTCTTTTTATGGTGCGAATGCTTCGGGAAAGACTACGATTTTGAAGGCAATTACTACTTTGGCTAGTGTCACTCAAAATGAACAAAGTGATAATTTTCCTATCTCTTTTAAAAATAAATTTGCTCATCTTAATACGAATAGTGAAATTGAGATTGAATTTATTGTAGAAGAAGAAAAGTTTATTTATCTATTAAAATTTAAATCTCAAAAATATAATAATATTGGTATAGACGATGAAGTATTGTATGTAGTAGAAAATACTAAAAAAACTACTATTTTGAATCGTAAGGAGAAGATTGCCAAAGATATTGACGATAATATCAAAGAGGCTATTTTTTATAATTTAAATGATAAAAAATCATTAATACAAGAGTTTTTGAAATTTGATAATAGTGTTATTCGTTATAAAGTTAATATATTTTTTACACATTTATCATTGACTTCACGTAATATATCTACATACAAAACAAAATTAAATACAGATGAAGATGATGAATATAATATAGGAGAGTTATTAGAAATTAGCGAATATAAAAAAGAGATAGAATCATTTTTTGTAAGATTTTTTAATTCCATAGGACTAGATATTCATCGTGTAGAAGCAAAATTTAAATATGTAGATGGTAAAGAGAGAGAGTTTTTAGGATTAGAAATTTTTCATAAAATTGATACTAAAGAACCTTTAGAGTTTAATTTAGAATCTGATGGTACACAAATGCTAATGAAAACTTTATTAGATATTTATTTGGCTAAGAGGTTAAACTCTATTCTAATCATTGATGAATTTGATTCTATTTTACATCCTATGCTTATCCCAATAATCAATAATTTACTTATAGAAAATGACATACAAATTATCTATTCTACACATAATATCTATAATATGCAATTTTTACAAAATGATGAAATATTTTTGATAGAAAAAGATAGTGAGCATAAAACAACAATTAACCCAGTAAAAAACAATAAAGAGATAAAAGGATATAAAAATCTATTAACCCTTTATGAAAATGGCGATTTAGGTGGATTACCTGATATAAAAGAGATATTTACAAAGATTGTTTAATGATAGATTTAAACGCATTAAAACCAAAGGTACAAGAGAGTGAATATACAAAAAAGAAGATACTCTGTATCATTGAAGGAGATTTAGAGTTTAGATATATTTCTAAAATATTTAATCTTTATGGTTATGAAAAAGGTTGTTATGCTTTAAGTGAAGAAAAAATTAAAATAGCTTGGGGTATTCCAAAGAGTAAAAAAGAAAATATTGTAAGTATAAAATGTTTATTTCAAGGAGGAAGTAGAAAAGGTGCTAATGTACCTTTTCCTGCTATACAATCTTTTGAACTTTTTGCTAGAGATTTAAGTATCTTTGATTCTATTCTTGTATTCTTTGATGGAGATAAAGACAAAGATAATGAAGTAGAGAAGTATTTTATAAAAGCGTTTAAAGGCATACATATTTCTAATGTATTATTGGTCTCAATCCCTTGTTTTGAAAGTACACTGATTGATTTTTGTATTTGTAAAAAGTGTCGTACTCATATCAATACTATTAAAGATGAAAAATACCCTTGTGATAAATACAAAAAAAACTTCTCAAAATTAGAGTGTTTTGCAGGTGCAAAACATTTAGTTTCTAACTTAGCTATAAACCAAATAGATACTTTAAAAGTAAAAACTTCTAAGCTTAATGATGTAAATCAAATTATTTTAACCTTTATGGGAGAGAAGCCTCTAAAATTCTAATATTCATAATACGGTATAATTATGGATAAAGGATAAAAAATGACATATATAATACTGATACTCGCTTCCATCGCTTTTTTTTATTTTTGGAGAAAACATAGAGATGAACAACGCTTGGTTTTTATTGAAAATTATAGTTTTTCTTCTGTGCTTATAAAGAGAGTACATAAACAATATCCTGATTTAACACAAGATGAGATGCGACAAGTAGTTAAAGCGATGAAAGACTATTTTTATATCTGTAGTCAAGCCAAGGGTAAAATGGTAGCAATGCCATCTAAGATAGTAGATGTTTTTTGGCATGAGTTTCTTTTGTTTACTCGTGCGTATCAAACCTTTTGTACACAAGGGTTTGGAAAGTTCTTACACCATACTCCTACAGAAGCAATGACCAAACAAACATTAGCACCAATAGGGCTAAAAAGAGCATGGCAAATGGCTTGTAATAAAGAAAATATCAATCCAAAAAAACCTGCTAAACTTCCTCTACTCTTTCATATAGATAGCTCTTTAGGTATTAAAGGTGGGTTTATCTATACATTAAATGATACAAAAGTACCTGCTATGCCAACCGATATAAAACAAGAAGAACATATCTATGATGGATATGATATGACAGATATAGATTGTACTTCAGGATGTATGGGAGAGAGTGGTGACTCTTCTGGATATGCTTTTGGAGATATTTTTGGAGGTGGTGGTGAGGGAGGGTCATGTAGTAGTGGCTGTGGAGGAGGCGACTAAGATACCTATGATAGATAGCTACGATAGTTACCTAACTTTTACGCATGATTATTTGGCTTTAAGAAGAAGTCTAATAATCTATATCAAAAATTAATCTTCTTCCCCTATAATAAATAAAAACATCTAAGGAAAAATATGAAATATTTTACACTCACACTCATTAGCGTTCTAAGTACTGGTCTTTATGCCACAGAAGCCACCAAAATTGATATGCATGGAGGCAAAGACGCACCTATGCCAAAGGCTCAAACCATGCAAAAAGTAGAGATTTTTTATGGTAAGATTCTTGAAATCAAAAATGCTATGGGGTATAAATACCTCCGTATTGACGAAAAAGGCAAAGAGATTTGGGTAGCCATTGCCAATGCTCCTGTGAGCGTAGGAGAGAAGATTGGGTATGACAAAAAAACTTTGATGCAAAACTTTGAGAGTAAGGCACTCAAACAAAAGTTTGAAAAGATTTATTTTGCTTCGGATGTCTATTTGGCTCAAAAACCTCAAAAACCCAAAAGCATGAAAGATATGTTAGGGCTATCGACTGCACCCAAAGACCCACACGCAGGAATGGGTAGAGGAATTACCACAGAAAAAGAAGTAGCCCCTAGCACACCTTTTGTCAAAAAATCTTCTTATACTATCGAAGAGATATATATGTGGCGAAAAAACCTAAAAGACCAAAATATCACGATTGAAGGCAATGTATTTAAAGTCTCTCATGCGATTATGAAACGTGATTGGGTACATATAGGCGATGGGACAGGCGATGAAAAAGCATTGACCGATGACCTTGTATTCACAGCGTCTACGTCTACTATCAAATCAGGAGACAAGGTCATAGCCAAAGGGTCGGTGGCTGTAGACAAAGACTTTGGATATGGATACTTTTATCCCGTCATCATCGAAAATGCCACCTTTGAAGTAAAGAAGTAAGCATGAGTACATTTAACAGTATCGAAGAGATACCCCCTGCCCTACTAGAAACCCTTGATACACTAGGGTTTCATACCATGAGTGAGATACAAGACAAAGCCATTGCCCCTATCTTAGAGGGTGCTGATGTCTTGGCACAATCCAAAACAGGCTCAGGGAAGACCCTTGCTTTTGGGTTGCCTTGTATCATGCGTACCAATACCAATCAGTACAAACCCCAAACCATCATCATCACACCCACACGAGAACTAGCCGACCAAATCGCCGTACAGCTTAGAAAAGTAGCCTCGTACAAAGCCAACCTAAAGATACTCACACTCTACGGAGGTGTACCATTGCGAGGACAAGCTGAGTCCATAGCCAAAGGTTCGCATATACTCATCGGTACACCTGGACGCATACAAGACCACCTAGCCAAAGAGACACTCACACTCGATAGCATCGAAACGCTAGTACTAGACGAAGCCGATAGGATGCTCGATATGGGCTTTTATGATGAGATAGTCAAGATAGGCTCAAATATGCCTAGAAGCAAACAAACGCTTCTCTTTTCTGCTACCTTTCCTGCCAATATAGAAAAACTAGCCAAAGCCCTACTCAAACAACCTCTGAGCATCAAAGTAGATACGGTTCAAGAAGCTTCTAAGATAGATGAAATATATTATGAAACGTCTGATAAGTTCAAGACCCTTACGGCTTTGATACAGTCGTACAAGCCCAAATCTCTACTTATATTTTGTAACACCAAAGCAGAAGTTATCTCTCTAACCGATACCCTATCAGGGCGTGGGCATTCTGTGATAGACCTCCATGGCGACCTAGACCAAAGAGACAGAAACGAATCACTCCTAGCCTTTGCCAATACATCCAAGCACATCATGGTAGCCACCGATGTAGCATCACGAGGATTGGACATCAAAGATATAGAACTCATCATCAACTACGACCTCCCCTTTGACCCAGAAGTCTATACCCACCGAATAGGACGCACAGGAAGAGCCGATGCCACAGGCACAGCCCTCTCCCTATTTGCCCCAAAAGACCAAGAAAAGTGTGGCTACATCCAAACCCAAGCCCAAAAAGGCGACATGAAAACCCTACGTGTAGATGCCAAATTTAAAATGACAAGCCAATACGACACCCTCTGCCTAAACGGAGGCAAAAAAACCAAACTCCGAGCAGGAGACATCATAGGCACATTTTGCAAAGACATAGGCATAGAACACAACCTCATAGGCAAAATCAACATCACAGACACCAAAACTTACGTAGCCTTACACAACAGCATCACAGACAAGGTATTGAATGCACTTAAGAGGGTGAAGATTAAGAAAAAGAAGTATGTGAGTTGGGTTTTGTAACGAAATATCCTAATTGTTTCAAATAAACCCGTAGGTTCGATTTTATCGAACGATTAGAAAAACATAATCATGCTTTCATGTTTGATGAAATCGAACCTACATCTAGGCATTAGTAAATTGATATTATTTTAAAATCCAAGGACAACCACAAGGGATTGCCCCTACATAAATATTGATGAACTAAGGGGTGGGTCTTGACATTTCTCTTTATAAAGTATATACTTTAAATATCTTAGTATATAAAGGAGTTGAGATGACTGCAAAAGTACAGTATGGAAAAGAACTTTTTTCTTTGCCTCTTGATGTGATAGAAGGACTCAAAAAGTATGCCAAAGAAAGAGATAAGAAAAAAAGTCATATCGTCTCTGAAGCGATTTTAGAATATATTTCTCGTAGTGAAAAAGAAAATGCTGTAGAAGAAGCTTTGAGTCTTATAGGGATTATTAGTGAAAATACCCCCGATATACAAGAGATAAAAGCCAATAGAGAGGATATATGAAAAAAATATTTTTAGATGCCAATATTCTAATAGATATTTTAGACAGCAAACGACCTTCAAGTAAAGAGAGTGCCAAGCTTTTTGAGTTTTTGGTGCGTAGGGTCAATGACTTTGGGCTTTATACAAGTTGTGATTTATTGACCACGGTGTATTATCTTACGGTTAAACCCTTAGGCAAAGACGAAGCCTTAGCAAAGATTAAAATCTTAAACAGAGTCATACACATCATAGAATTTGGCAATACAGAAGTAACCGAAGCCATAGAACTTATGGAAAGAAATCCCAAATATATAGACCTAGAAGATACGATACAATATGTGATGGCAAGAAAAAAGAAGTGCGATTATATTATCACCAATGATAAAAAGTTTGCTTCTGGAGATGTACCTATATTGGGGAGTAAAAAGGCTTTGGAAATGTTAATTAACTAAACCCTCAAAGCATTAAATACACTAAAAAAGTGAAGATTAAAAAGAAGTCACTCATTCCACAGTTCCAGAGACTGCTAAACGAGTAAAGCACCTACATATTTAAACATAGGATAATAGATGAAAATTAGTGAAATATTAAAAGACAGCAATTATAAGCTTACGCAATTTAAAAAAGAGTATATAGATGAGATTGAAAGTTTAATTTTTGAAAAAGAATTACGCAAAAAATCTGTAAGTTTTATAAAGTGTTTGGTGCGAAACAAAGATATTCAAATCAAGCCCGAAGAGTTGGTAAGACAGCTGTTTTTACTCTCTCTTCACAAAGAGTATGATTATCCTTATAGTAGAATGCAAATAGAGTTTCCTGTGCATTTTGGGCGTGAGGTCAAACGGGCAGATATAGTTATCATGGACAAGCTAGACCCTACTGTGCCGTATATCGTGATAGAGGTCAAAAAGCCCAAACTCAAAGATGGTAAAGAACAGCTCAAAAGCTATTGTAACTCAACTGGGGCAACTATTGCTATTTGGTCAAATGGCGAACAGACGATTTATTATCACCGAAAAGACCCAAACTATTTTGAGCCTATTCCTGATATTCCCAAAGCCAATAAATCGCTTAAAGATGTGCTAAAAGTAGAGTTTACCATTCAAGACCTTATCCAAAAAGACATACTCAAAACCCAAAAACGAAGCCTCAAAAACATCGTTTTGGATATGGAAGATGAAGTCTTAGCCAATGCAGGGGTAGATGTATTTGAAGAGGTGTTCAAACTCATCTTCATCAAACTTTTTGATGAGCTTCAAAATACAAGAGGTATTACCAAAAACCTAGAATTTAGAAACTATGGCGAGAGTGATAGCGAACTCAAAGAGAAAATAGAAGATATATTTACCCAAGCCAAAGAGCAATGGGCAGGGATATTTAAAGAAGACGAACCCATAGAACTTAGCCCCTCTCATCTAAGTGTTTGTGTGAGTTCTTTGCAAGATGTAAAGCTTTTTAATTCTAACCTTGATGTGATTGATGATGCTTTTGAGTACCTTGTAAACAAAAATGCCAAAGGCGAAAAAGGGCAATACTTTACCCCACGCTATGCTATTGATATGTGTGTAAAGATGATGAACCCCCAAGAAAACGAAACGATGATGGATACAGCAAGTGGCTCTTGTGGGTTTCCTATTCATACCGTCTTTGATGTATGGAAAAAAATATACGCAGATTTGGGCATAGAAGAGTCCAATCTCTTCACAGCAGAACAAAAGCACCCAAGAGCATTGAAATATGTCAAAGAAAAAGTATTTGGCATAGACTTTGACAAAAAGACCGTAAGAGTCGCTAGAATGCTCAACATCATCGCAGGAGATGGGCATACCAATGTTCTCAATATGAACTCCCTAGACTTTGAACGATGGGACGAAAACCTAAAAGATGAAGAGTGGACGGATACCTATTTTGAGGGTTGGAAAAGGCTAAAAAAGCTAAGAAAACGCAAAAATGAAAACAAAGAGTTCAACTTTGACATCGTCATGGCAAACCCACCTTTTGCAGGAGACATCAAAGAGGGGCGAATACTTCACCGTTACGAACTAGGCAAAAAACCAAACGGCAAGTACCAAACAAAAGTAGGCAGAGACATACTCTTTATAGAAAGAAACCTAGATATGCTAAAAGACGGTGGTAGAATGGCAGTCGTCCTACCCCAAGGACGCTTCAACAATTCAAGCGATAAAAACATCAGAGACTTCATCGCCGACAAATGCCGAATACTCGCAGTCGTGGGGCTTCATGGCAATGTGTTTAAACCTCATACAGGTACAAAAACATCTGTGCTTATCGTGCAAAAATGGGATAAAGACTTATGTCCTAAGTGTGACGATTATAATATCTTTTTTGCTACCATGGGAAAACCTAGTAAAGATAATTCTGGAGAAAAAATTTATGTCAAAAATGAAGACGGAAGCAACAAACTAGACGCACACGACCACCTCATCGTAGAACACGACCTATTCAACCACGACGGACTCACAGAAGATGGCATAGCAGAAGCCTTTAATCAATTCGCCAAAAAGGAGAGTTTGAGCTTTTCGGGAAAGTAAACAGCCCTTTTGATGAAGTAAAATACAATACTTTATTAGAAGGGCTTGAAGCTGTGGAAGTTAGTATTTCTAGTTTAAATAGGGAATTCAGAATTGATGCGGAATATTTTAAAAAAGATATATTGAAATATGAAACAGAGATTTTAGAGTATAAATTCTTAAAAGATTTAGGTGAATTTTTAATCGGACCTTTTGGTTCAACTGTAATTTCCAATAACTATGTAAATAATACAAATAATTACTATATTCGAGGACTTGATATAGGTAATTTTTTTCTAAAAGAACCAGAAGCAAGAATAGGAATTCAACAATTTAATAAATTAAAAAAATTCCATGTAAAATATGAAGATATTTTTATTACTGTTGTTGGTACGATTGGTAAAGTATCAATTATTACAGATAAAAATATACAAGCTATTTTTAGTAATAAAAGCACTATTTTAAGAACTAATATAAATCCTTATTACTTAACTACATTTTTTAATACTAAATTAGGTTATAAGCTTTTAGTAAGAGGGAAAAGAGGAGCAATACAAGAAGGATTAAATCTAACTGATTTAAAAGCAATAAAAATTCCTCTTGTATCTAATTACTTTCAAACTCAGATAGAAAAAATTATAAAAAAATCACATCAAACCCTAGAACAAAGCAAAACCCTCTACAAACAATCAGAAGAGATACTTTTAAAAGAGCTTGATTTATTGGATTTTGAACCTACAAAAGAGAAAATAGCGATTAAGTCTTTTTCTGAGAGTTTTGGAGAGAGTGGGCGTTTGGATAGTGAGTATTATTTGCCTATGTATGATGAGGTGATTAATAAAATAAAATCTTATAAAGGTGGATATGAAACTATTGATATATCTTGTAATTTAAAGCATACTAACTATAAACCACAAGATAAAGATTATTATCAATATGTAGAGTTGTCAAATATTGGAACTACTGGAGATATAACGGGCTGTACTTATGAATTAGGTGAAGATTTACCAAGTAGAGCAAGACGAAAAATAAAAGAAAATGATGTAATTATTTCATCTATTGAAGGTTCATTGGAAAAAGTAGCTATTGTTAGAAAAGAGTATGATAATAGTTTATGTTCTACTGGTTTTTATGTGATAAACTCACAAAAAATTAACTCTGAAACACTACTTGTTTTATTTAAAAATAAGAGAATGCAACAAATTTTAAAAAAGAGTTGTTCAGGTACAATTTTAACTGGTATGAATAAAGATGAGTTTTTAAATATCATTATCCCTCTCATAGATAAAACAATCCAAATCCAAATAGAAGAAAAAATCAAAGAGTCCTTTAGATTAAAAGAAGAGTCAAAAAGACTTTTGGAATTGGCTAAGAGGGCTGTTGAGGTGGCTATTGAAGAGGGGGAAGATGTGGCTATGGGGTTTTGTTCATGAAAAAAACCTACTACCCTTACCAAGAGTTTAGAGAAGATTTAAAATCCTTTTCAAGGCACTCTCAACCAAAAATCTACTTCGATTAATATTATGGCTTTTTGTATAGCTGTTTAGATTTTTCAGGGTATTATCCTGTACTTTACTTTAGGCTCTGACATTACGAAAATTGATATTATTTTAAAATCCAAGGACAACCACAAGGGGTTGCCCCTACATAAACATTGATGAGCTGTAGGGGTGAGTCTTGACATTTTTTATGAAAAGTAGCCTTAAAGTCATTTTAGCTATAATTATTTTGATCAATATAACCTCGTGTAGTTGAGGGGGTGACAAGGTTTGGTAGGTAGTTCCTATCAAACCTTTCTTAACTATTTCTCCATCCACATCTTTCACTCATTCTACAGCTCCAAAGACTATGAAACAAGTAAACGCAATATCACAGACAAAGCATTAAATGCACTAAAAAAGGAAAGTCATGAGAGAAGTTTTAGCGATAGTAATGATATTAGCCATTATAGGGTCAACTCTTTTAGGGGCATATTTTATTTTAAAATGGCTCTATGCAAAATTTATTGCCTATCAAAATAGTAACCCCAAGAAAATAGAAATAGACACAGAAGAAAAGGAAATATCTATGCCTAAACAAATAAAAAACACACTGACGATTCGCTTTATTATTATTGGGGTTATTGCTCTTATCATGCTGATACCTCTTTCTACAGTCGAAGAGATTGTATATGAACGCGATGGGCTATACAATAAAGTCCTTCAAGATATTGCTAGACAATGGGGTAATCCACAAAAGATTGTAGGCCCTGCTTTAATTTTACCTATTATTGAAAAATATACTATTATAGAAAAAACAATCCTCAATGATGGAAATATTAAAGAAACGGCTAAAGACATACTTAAGCATAAAAATATTGTGATATTACCCAAAACACTTCAAAAAGATATTACTATCAATGAACACTATCGCTATCGTAGTATCTATAAATCTTTGGTCTATGAAGCAGATATTGAGATTAAAGGCTCATTTGTGATACCAGACCTTAGTAAACTTTCTGATAATATCCACAAAGTACGCTATGATAAAGCCTATGTACTTATGGGGCTAAGTGATACAAAAGCCATTAATAAAGTATCCTCTTTTGATTTTAATGAGCATAAAAGCGAATTTAACCCTAGTACAAAAATTACCCTTCAAGGTATCAATTCAGGGTTTCATGCACTTGTCACAATGGATGAAAAGAACATAAATTATCCATTTTCATTTAGCTTCAATACAAAAGGAAGCTCCTCTATACGCTTTTCTGCTTTGGGAGAGAGCAACACTATTCATGTCAAATCTTCATGGCAACACCCAAGCTTTCAAGGCGATATTTTACCCACACAAAGAGAAATAAATGAAAAAGGATTTACTGCCCAATGGTCTATTCCTTCTCTTGCCCGTTCTTTTCCTCAAAGTTGGATAGCTGAAAATAGTAAAGAACAGCTCAATAGCCTACTCACAGGTGTTGATTTGTACGAACCTGTAGTACTCTACTCTCTCGTAAGCCGTGCAATTAAATATGGAGGACTATTTATCATCCTTACTTTTTTGACTTTTCTTATCTTTGAACTGACACAAAAAACAAAGCTTCATTACGTGCAGTATACACTCATAGGCTTATCTTTAGGTATCTTTTTCTTAGGATTACTCTCTCTATCTGAACATATAGATTTTCTCTTAGCCTACATTATTTCCTCTATGATTACCATTACCTCTATTAGTATCTACACATGGTTTAATGCCAAAAACATCAAACAATCTTTGAGTATTTTTGTTTTACTCTTAGCACTCTATATTATCTTATATTCCCTTCTTCAACTAGAAGACTATGCCCTACTCATGGGAACAGGACTACTCTTAAGTATCCTCTTTGTCCTCATGTGGATTACTAGAAATTTAAGGGGTGAATAATGCAAAACCCCTTTTATATCTATGTAGATATAGATGAAACTTTTTTACGCAATTATGGTACAAAACAGATTCCAATTCCTACAGTGATAGAACACATCAAGAGCCTTAAAGCACAAGGGGCTATTCTCTACTGTTGGAGTTCTGGAGGGGCTGAATATGCAAAAGTTAGTGCTGAAAAATTTGGTATTTCTGAGTGTTTTGTAGGATTTTTACCCAAACCAAATGTCACTTTGGATGATACAAGCTTTGCACAATGGCGTAATCTCTTAGAAGTCCACCCCAATGTCTGCCCTCAACATACGGTTGAGAGTTATAAAGAAGAAATTTTGAAGAAAAAGTGAGACAAAAAATTTTAAATTTTTGGATTACAATTTTTAATAAAATAAAGGCAACCCATGAAAAAAAATAGCTTAAAACAAGAAATTTTTAAAACCCAAGTACAACCACTGCCCCTACATAAACATTAACGAGCTGTAGAGGTAGGTCTTGTACTTACCCTCAATGTGGATAATTATACATATTTCATATGAAAAGGAAACCCTAATGAAACTACTCATAACACTAATTCTACTTTCTAGCACTCTCTTTGGAGGAGATAAGATTACAAAATTAACGCTTACAAAACCTATCACATATCTTCAATCAAACCATGAGGATTATACTTGGGTATATGTACCTATAAAAGTAATGGCTACTTATGATGATGGGCATAGTGAAGAGGTTACGGATAGAGTAAAATGGAAATATGGTAATAAAAGAAAGATAAGATGTTATTCTAGTGGACTCTGTATATTAAAATTAACAGAGAAAAAGGCTAGAGTATGGGCAGAGTTTGATACTGTGACTTCCAACACACTTGATATAGCACTCAAACTAAATCCAAAAGAAGATAAAGATTTTACGCTTATAGAACCCATGTTAGAAGAGAGAAAAGGAGCAATCAGAGGGGTTAGTATACAGTTTAGTATCGTATCGGATACGAGGGCTTTAAAATATAAACTTATCAATCCTCCTAAAGGTATGAAAATCGCTAACTCTCATATCGTTGGTGGATGTTCAAGTACTTTTAGGAAGTATGCTACATACGCATTAGATGGGATTATTGTGCAATGGGATGTACCTATAGATGCCATAGAAGGGAAATTCTATGACATCAGAGTAAGGGCTATAGACTTAAAAGGACAAATAAAAGAGATAAGCTTCCCTATCAAAGTACGCAAAACCAAACCAATACAAACAGAAATAATCAATAATGAACTGATAGTCACAGACAAAAACTCAACCCTTTATGGTATGAAGATGAAAGGGCATAGTGGGGAGGATATATCTAAAATTAGACTTAGGTCTGTGGAGTATAGGGATGTTTGGAGGAAGGGAGTAAAAAATAAAAAGGCTGAGGATGTGGTGGAGAGAATAGTTTTTATATTGGACAATATGCCTAAGGCTTTGGATGTGAAGATGCCAAATCTTTTTGAAAGTAAGGAAACATGGATTCGCGTAGATGCTGAGCTTTATAAGTACCAAGAAGGTATATCGATGTATAGTGATTATTGGGATGATGATTATAAAGTATATTCAGGTGTAGTAAATTATGATGGTATTAGAGGATTAGTTATTCCTCATAAGTTATCACATGAAACTTATAATGGTTCTAAAGTATTTATGTTTGTATTAGGTAAAGCTCAAAATAAAGGTACATTATGAAACTACTCATAACACTAATTCTACTTGTAAAGATTGTTCTTGGCGATAGTGCTGTAGACTTTAAAGTAAAAACAGAAGAAAATAGAGCATTGATTTTAGAGCAAAAAGCACTTGTAGATTTTTATCCATTTGAGGATAATCCTTGGTTTGAAGATGAAAAATTTGCTAGAGAACTTCTTGATAAATATATTTATGCTGTTCGTTTTATAAAAAATGAAAAAGTTTTGAATGATAAAGGTCTTTTTCAAAATATGCATGTATCTATCTATGGCTATACAGGAGAAACTATCCGTTCTGATAAAGAAATTTTGTTGTCTTTTGGTAAAAAAGATTTTAGTTCTTATCAACCTTTTCAATACGCTTCACAATCACTTAAAAAAGATAGAGCATTTGTGAATACTCTTTTAGACCGTGGAGAAAATGTATATCCTTATATTGATGAGAGTATCAAAGATGATGAAATCATTGTTCAAAAATCTATGAATTTATCGGTTTTAAATTATGAATATTTACCTAAAAAACTTAGAAAAAATAAAGCACTAACAATACAAGCCATGAAAGGCTATGGCTATCTTCTTCAATATGCAGATGAGAGTTTAAAAGATGATATTGATGTGGTTTCTGTAGGGCTTTCAGATGATACTTCTGGGATTGAATATGCGAGTAGTCGCTTGAAAGATAACAGCGAACTTATGCTTAAAGTTATTAAGAAAAGTCCTTATATCGTAAAATACGCAAGTCTGCGTTTAAGAGATAATAAAGCCTTTATGTTAGAGGTGCTTAAAAAAAACTTTAGATTTGTTAAATATGCTAGTAATCGTTTGAAAAAAGATAAAGATTATATACAAATGCTCCTTTACAAAAATGGAGACATCTTACTTGATGCAGATAAATCATTACACAATGATATGACACTTATTGCATTGGCTTTAGATAATGGACTTCATACACTTAGCTTTGCGTCAGAAGAGATACAAAAAAATAGAAAGTTTGCTCTAAAACTTTTATCAAATAATCATAGGTCAATTCAACATGCACATCAAAGTCTTTATGAAGACCCCATTTATATGCACCAAGCAATAAAAGAAGACCCCTTTTATATAGACTATGTACAAGGTAAATTAAAAGACAATATAGACCTTGCTTTGATGGCAATCAAACAAAATGTTCAAGTCTATATTTATATTTCTGATACGCTTCAAAAAAATAGTTTAATCAAAGCATATCTTCCAATACAAGAAGAAAACACACACTTTATTAGACCTCTCCTAAAACCAAAGGGAAAGCAAGAGTAAAATTTGCTAAAATAAGGGATGTCAAAAACAATAAAATATTACAAAGTAAATAACCTGATAGAAAAAGACTTTAGAAGAGTAGTTGGAGT
>JAMOTK010000052.1 GCA_027062365.1 Sulfurovum sp. | reverse complement strand
ACTCCAACTACTCTTCTAAAGTCTTTTTCTATCAGGTTATTTACTTTGTAATATTTTATTGTTTTTGACATCCCTTATTTTAGCAAATTTTACTCTTGCTTTCCCTTTGGTTTTAGGAGAGGTCTAAGCTATTTTTTATTAAAAAAGAAATATAATTAAGAAATAATTATTACAAGGAGAGTAAAATAAATATGTACAGATACACTATAACTAAAATATTCACAGGATTGAGTCTTGTATTTAGCTTATTAAATGCAGATATCACAAAGATTATGCCCTTAGGTGATTCAATTACATATGATGATTTAAGATCAGATAGCCTTAATTTTCGCCCAGCTGGTATTAGAACAGCGTACAGAAGTCATCTATGGTATATGCTACAAGATGCAAACTTTCCTGCTGACTTTGTAGGAAGTCAAGTAGCAGGACAAGATATATCACCTCCTTTTGATGCAAATAATGAAGGTCACCCAGGGTGGACAAGTTATGATATTTCGGAAACTGTATATCAATTTTTAGCAGACAATCATGCTGATACTATTTTACTACATATTGGGACCAATGATCGTAGTAGTTCTGTGTCTGGAGTCAATAGTATTTTAAATGAAATTGACCGTTATGAAAGAGATACAGGTACACATGTAAGAGTCATCATTGCACTCATTATAGGTAGATCATCTGTAGGTAATGCCACCATTGAATCATTTAATGCGAATCTTTCAAACCTAGTGAACCATCGTATCAATACAGGAGATATGCTTACGCTAGTAGATATGTATCATAATGCTGGATTGACAGCAGAGGACTATGCTGAAACAACCCACCCAAATAGTGAAGGATATGCGAAAATGGCAACGGTCTGGTTCAATACACTTATGCTACCTTATAGTCGTGAACTTCATGCATATCCAAGTTCTATAGTATCTACTGAGTATATTCAAGGTACAGTCGTAGATGAAGCAGCAAAATCAGTATCATTTCTTGCACAAGTACCAGATACTGGTATCACATTTTAAGGATAAACAATGAATAAAATACTAATATCACTTATATTTAGCATCATGCTAATAGGCTGTGGAAGTTCTGGAGAGAGTAGTTCATATAGCTCTTATTCTGGTCCTATGGATACTGCTACAGCATATACGATGTCTCCTGGGGACAGTATCGTAAAAGGCTCAGAGACTACTATTGTTCGTATTACACATGATGAAGGTGCAAACATATCTACGGTTGAACTCGTTGAAGGTAGTGCGACTATTCTTCGTCAACCATAAATGTAATTAGAGTATAAAGAAGTTTTATGAAAGATTTTATTGCTAAAGTTATTTTTATACTTCTTGATATTCTAATGATTCTTCTTTCTGTGTATTTGGCATTTTTACTTAGAGAAAGTTTTAATACACTAGAACCTCATACCATTGAGTATACTACCTATTTAACTTTTTATCCTCTTTATGTCATTCTTATTGCATTTTTTACCTATGAAGGTCTCTATACTTTTCGTTATGATTTTTGGCATGAAAGCCGACTTGTTATAAAAGTTATTATCTTTTCTGCTATATTGGTGTTTGCATACTTAGCCATGACAAAATCAATTGAAAATTACTCACGACTGGTCATTGGTATTTCATTTACTATCATGATAATCCTGATACCTCTGGCAAAGAATATTAGTAAAAAATTACTGTATATTTTAAAAATATGGCAAAAAAAAGCTGATATTTATGGCAATGACCCTTTTTTAACGGCAGAGATTTATGGTAATCCATATTTAGGATATGTTAAGCCCCAAAAGGATGAAGCATTTTCTACTATATTTGTCAATTCACAAGGCAGTGATTCTCAAACACTTAAAAATGTTTTATCTTCCCAAATCAAACAAAAGCATGAAGTTATCTTTATTCCTATTATGGATGATTATGATTTGACTCATTCGCATATTTATGAACTCTCCAATACACGTACCAATTTAATTGTCTATCGGAATAGATTAAAAAGTTGGTATCGTAGGATTATTCAACAATCTTTTAACTATTTTCTTGCCATACTATTGTTACCTATACTTCTACCTATTATTGCTATTTTGGCTATTCTTATCAAAAAAGAATCCAAAGGCTCTATATTTTTTGTCCATACACGTATCGGTAAAAACGGGAAGAAGATACCTACACTAAAGTTTAGAAGTATGTATAGTGATGCCCAAGAAAGATTAGAAACACTTCTCAAAGAAAATAAGGCTATCAAAAAAGAGTGGGAAGAAAATTTTAAATTAAAAGGTGATCCTAGAATTACAAAACTTGGTGCTTTTTTAAGAAAGACCTCACTAGATGAACTCCCTCAAATTTTTAATGTACTCATGGGTCACATGAACTTTGTAGGACCTAGACCTGTCACTCAAGAAGAACTTGATAAGTATTATAAAGACAATACCTCTTACTATTTTATGGTAAAACCAGGTATCACAGGACTATGGCAAGTAAGTGGCAGAAGTGATACAGACTATAATTTTAGAATAAAAACAGATAAATGGTATGTACTTAATTGGTCTTTATGGTTAGATATTGTGATACTCATTAAAACGATTAAAGTCGTACTAAAGCATGATGGTGCGTACTAGTATACTATCAAGGAAGCCACAAAAAGCCCTTTTTCTCGACCGTGATGGCATCATCAATATTGACCATGGCTATACCTACAAGATAGAAGATTTTGAATTTATAGAGGGAATATTTGACTTAATAAAACTATTTATGAAGCAAGGCTATCTTGTTTTTATCATTACCAATCAATCGGGTATTGGTCGTGGATATTATTCTCTTAAAGATTTTGAAATACTTACAAAATGGATGCTTACACAATTACGTAAAAAAGAGATAGAGATACAAAGCATAGAACACTGCCCCCATATAGCAGAAGATGCTTGTCATTGTAGGAAACCTAACACAGGTATGATAGAAAATATTTTAGAACACTATAACATAGACCTCAATCGCTCTTGGCTTATTGGGGATAAACAAAGTGATATAGACTTAGCTATCAATAGCCATATTCCTTATACTATTTCTATTTCTATCACTTCTAAAGATATTTTAAATAGCCAATATTCTTTTAACTCTATTCTTTCATGTAAAGAATTTATAGAAAAGAATAAAGACAATTTACTTTAATCATGGACTTAATATTTTATTTATACTTCTGCTTATCATAGATATAATTTAATCCAATCACAAAAGCCAAAGCATCTTTTTCTAATGCTTCATCATGTGCTGTGAGTACTAAGTGCTTATTTTTATAGAGATACGTTTGGGCTTTCTTTCGTGGTTGGACTACGGCTACTTTATCCCCTACTCTTAAAGCATAATTTTCATTAAATTGCATAAGGTTCACATCGTTTTTAGTATTTGAAAAAATAGATTTACCTAAGATAGGATATTTTAAATCTTTACCCAAATAATCAATGGCCGTAGCTAAGATATCTGGTTGGGATACCAAGGCATTATATTCTCCTTTTTTGACCCCTTCTCCTAAAATAAGTGCGGGGATATGAAACATATTTATAGGTACAACATCATCTCCATATACTCTAATATTGTGGTCAGCAATCACTACAAAGATAGTATCTTTGTAGTACGCTAAAGTTTTTGCTTCTTTAAAAAACTCACCAATAGCATAATCTGCATATTTTACAGCATTTTCCACACAATTTTTACCCTTTTTTATCTCTTCTATACGTCCACTAGGTATATCAAAAGGGCTATGATTAGAAGAGCTAAACATCAAAGCAGCGAAAGGTTTTCCCTTTTTATATAAATCGTTAAATCGTTCATTTCCTTTTTTGACCAAATCTTCATCACTCACTCCCCATGTAGCTACATACACAGGACTAGTATAGTCTTTTTGTTCTACAATTTCATCAAATCCATTGCCTAAAAACCATGAACGCATATTGTCAAATCGTGCTTCTCCTCCATAGAGAAACATAGTATGATAGCCCAAAGGATTAAGCAAAGAAGCAAAGGTAAAAAAATCACTTTGTGATTTACTACGTTTGACCACCCCTTTACCAGGGACGGCCAAGAATCCTGCTGTAGTCCCTGCGATACCTCTGACTGACCGTGTACCATTTGAATAGCTTTCATTAAACCATAGGGCTTCTTTTTTAAGTTTTAATAATTCAGGAGTGATTTCAGGCGTTACAAATTGATACCCTAAACTCTCTTGTAAAAATATGACTAAATTCTTCTTTTTTGTAGTAGGAAAATGTGTTTTAATTTCACGTGAAAAAGGAGAACTACTATTTAAGTCATTTTTTTCTATCTTCAAAACATTTTGTATGCGTTTTAAGGCTTCATACGAAGACATCTTACCATAGAGTTTAATCGCCTTAGTTGCATACTTTTTATTGGCATAGATAGCATAACCTACAGAGTAAAGAGAATTTTTTGCTATTTCATTGACGATACGATTACTCGAATACATAGCATCCGAGATATTGGCAGGACGATGCCCTAAAGAAGAACGAATACCTATGAAAAGAAGTAAAACTATAGGTAAAAACCAAATTATTTTGGATTTAAAAGGGAGTTTTAAGACCTCTATAAAACTCTCTTTAGTCATACGCAAAAATAACCATGAAAAAGTAATCATCATAAAAAATGCAATAAACAAAGGAAGTTTAAAATCAGCAATTAACATATGAAATACCTCAACAGGATACTCTAAATACTCTACAAATTTGAAGTTAGGGCGTACATCATATTGATTAAAGAAAGGAAAAGTAGCATTTTCCATATAGATAAGAAAAGCAAATACGGTCATAAAATATACACGTAAGATAAGATTGACTATTTTTGCCCATTTCATAGGTATAAAGCTAAGAAGGATAAGAGGGACTATCAATAACATTGATGCCAATATTGTATCCATTTTGAGACCATAGATAAATGCCAACCAATAATTCACATCTGTCTGAGAAAATCTATCATATTGCCATACAAAAAGCCCTACCCTTCCTATAAAAAAGAGTAGTATCATCCCCATATAATAGCCCAATAATTTTTTAAATATTTTCATTTTGTTTATCCTTTTTTATCATATTCTTATAGATTTCAAATGCTTCTGTTTTTCGTATAGTATTTTCTCTATCATCTACCAATCCATATCCTGAGGCAATGAGTTGATGCCAATAGACACGTTTTATCTTTTGACTCTCTTTGGCAATATGATAATACTCCATCATATATTGAGCATAGGTATCTTCATCTACACACTCTGCTTCTGAAGTAGGTGCATACGGTGCTGTATTGGATAAAGGCCAGTTTACTTCTGTGATATAGATTTGGTTTTTACTCTTAGGAGAGAGCCTTACCAAAGCATACAACATATTTATTTTATTTTTTGTATCAAAGATACCCATTTGTGTATGATAAGGGCTCCCCCTTCTATCTACATACAATAAAGAAGAAAACACATCGTACTTAACACTAAACAAGTTAAATAAGGTACGAATTGTATAATGAAATTCAAAGTCAATGACAGAAGAACCTATAAGTTTTATCTGAGGGTATTTATGGTCTCTAATGTTTTGAATACACATAAACCATTGTAAATATTCATCCATAGAAAAAAATCCCCATTTAGTACGGTTAATCGCATGACCTATTTGATATTGAGTCACAAAAGATAAAAATTTTTCAAAGATGATTTCTATATCTTTTTGAAGCAATACTTTATCTTCAATATGTTCTCTATCTTGAATAATATTGATAAGTATGTGCTTATCCTCTCCAAAACTTTGAGCAAAAGTCACATAATCATCTACTCTTTTCATATCCCATAACGGCATACGGATAAGTAAATGCTTGACTCCTAGTTCTTCTATCAGTGTATTTTGTATCGTACCTTTATCAAGATTTACACCTATACCATAAAATTCTGAGCTTTCTTCTTTTTTAGATTTTAAAAAAGGCATGAGTAACACACTCAAAGGAAACATTAGTATAGTAACCAAAACAAGAGGAATATATGCAAAAATATGTTTACTACGCATCTTTTTTTTATAGACTTTATCTTTGATAGGATAAGGTTGATCAGAGTATCTATCCCATATAAATGGTGCTTTCATCATGAGCCTTTTAGCTTTTAGAATAATTTAAAATAATGTAATTTTTTACGTATTTTATAGCGACGAATGAGATTTAAAGGTTTTATTTTAATTGTATCTTTTTCCAAAAAGTCTAAACAGGCATCAATTACTCTTTTACTAGACTTTCCATCATCAAAGGGGTGTGTTTGAAGAATAAATTTTTCAATATTCTTCATAATTTCAATAGGATTACTCAATGCATATTCTAGTGATTTTTCTATTTTATCAACCTCTGTAATATTAATAAGATGGGGTAAAGGTTGATTATTGTTGAGTGTCACCACAGGCTTCTTTTGTAAGATAAATTCTGTAATAGCCGAAGTCGTATCAGAGAGCATCATATCTGCTTTTTTATACAGTGGTACTAAATCTGTAGTATCATAAAAAGTAAAATATGCATTTTGCATTGCTTTAAGTTCATTTACAATTTTTGCTTCTATCTTAGGGTGTACCACAGCAATAAAAATCCATTTGTTAGTGGAGATGAGACGTTTTATCTCATCCATAGCTTCTATATTTTGAACCAAACTCAAACGCCTTGTAAATGTTGAACTTATCATGATAATAGGCTTTTTATTACGGGTGTTTTTTAAAGGGAAAAGTGCATCTACTTTTGACCACCCTGTTTCAACTACTTTAAAATATTTATATTTTTTAGCTAAACGATTAAAAGGCTCTGTTGTACTAGAACCTTGTGTACAATAAAGGTCAAAAAATCCTCGTATATTAAAATGCCCCTTCGTTTCACTACGTTTTCCTACAGAAAACCCATGAAATATTTGTACTTTTAAACCAGAAAAAAAGTCTGGTACTTGATTGGTAGCAACCAAAACCACATCAGGATGATACGCTAATACTTCTTCTACACTCTCTAACAATCTCTTCTTATCTGTAAATTTTTCTTGTGTTTCTATCTCATCACAAAACCATTTAACCATAAATCCTCTTTGTTCTATCTCTTCTTGTAAGGGTACTCCTATGGGAATACTATAGGGTTGTGAAATATATATTAAAAAATGTTTCATCATTATACTTTATAAAATTCTTTATACCAAGTCACAAAATGTTGAATACCACTTTGCAATGAAGTACTAGGTTTATAGTTAAAATCTTGTATCAAATCGGAAACATCAGCATACGTAGAGACAACATCTCCATCTTGCATATCCATAAAATTCTTTTTTGCCTTAGTCCCTAATGCTTCTTCTATTGTCTCAATAAAAGTCATGAGAGACAAAGGTGCATTTTGACCAATGTTATAGATACGATATGGGGCAGTTGATTGAGAGGGGTTTGGTACGCTCGTATCAAAGTCTATTGTACTAGTCGCTGGATTGTCTATCACTTTTACAATCCCTTGGATTACATCATCAATATAGGTAAAATCCCTACTCATCTTGCCATGGTTAAAGATATTAATTGGACGGTTATTTAATATAGCATCGGTAAAAAGCATCGGTGCCATATCAGGTCTACCCCATGGACCATAGACGGTAAAAAATCGTAATCCTGTCGTAGAGATGCCATAAAGATGTGCATAGGTATGTGCCATCATTTCATTGGATTTTTTGGTTGCGGCATAGATACTTACTTGATGGTCGGTATGGTCAGAGGTTTTAAACGGTTGAGACGTATTGAGTCCATAAATAGAAGAGCTAGACGCATAAGATAGATTCATTACCTTATTATGCCTACATGATTCCAAAATATTCATAAATCCTACAATATTACTCTGTATATATGTATGTGGGTTCTCAAGAGAGTAACGCACCCCTGCTTGGGCGGCTAGATTACAGACAGCATCAAAGTTTTCTTTGTTAAAGAGAGTTTCTATGGCTTTTGTATTGGATATATCCATAGATATAAAATGATGTTTATCATAGCGTGTAGACGCTATTTTACACCCCTCTGTATGAGGTACAATACCCAGCTCCAAAAGACGTGCATATTTTAAATTCACATCATAATAATCATTGATATTATCAATACCAATCACTTCATTTCCACGCTCTAAGAGATACTTTGCTAAATGAAACCCTATAAATCCTGCTGTACCAGTGACTAATATTTTCATATTTTTTTCTTCTCTTCTAAACAATTGATATACTGTTTTAAGTATTTATAGTGACGCTTATTGGCAGAATTAACTGCCAATACATAGCCTATCCATCCTTTGCTAATATTACCTTGCAAAATATACGTTTTAAAAAATGCAAAAATAGACTTAGCAATCACTACAATGAAAAAACATGTCTTTTTATCATGAGAACCCAAATCTGTATAATGAATTATTTTATGTAATGTTTGATTCACCGTCAAAATATAGAGATGCTTAAAACTATGTTTTAGTGTTAAGACTTTAGTATTCTTGGGAATAATTACTTTTTCATGCACCATACTATCATCAAAAGAGGTATATTTTTTATGATACATTCTTACTATACTATTGATATGTTGTGTTTTATGTCCTAAAAAATAATTATTTCTTTTAAGTTTATACAATTTTGTACTATCTTTAAAATCTAATGCCATCATTTCATTTATAAGTGCTGGATTTAAAATTTCATCACTGTCTAAAGAAAGAATCCAATCATGTTTAGCATATTTTGAAGCTTCATTTTTGGTAGGACCAAATCCCAAAAAGTCACCCTCTATAATTTTAACATTTGGATAAGATTGTGCTATCTCTTTTGTCTTATCGGTTGAATTATTGAGATATATAATAACTTCATCAAAAGACTTCAATGCATCTAATGTCTCAGATATTGTTGGTGCAGCATTTTTAGCCATAATAACCACTGAAATATGTGATAACAATACTTTCTTTTTTTCAATATCTGTATCTGTAATTTTATTACGTTTTAAATATTTGAACCATTTTTTCTTAAAATTCTTTTTATCTTTATGCTTTTGGGATGCCAAACGTACAATCTCTAATGCCTCCTTACACTCCATATCAATCAGTTTTACATACTCTGAAATAATCAATTTTAAATCTTCATCATTTGACCAAAGTTTAGCAAAGTTTTCAAGACATTCATGTTTAGTAAAGGTTTTAAACTTCATCCTATTGACATCAATAATCTTAAATTCATAGCTATTATCATCTAAAACTTTAATCAATATATTACCTGGAGAATAGTCTAAATGTTCTACGCCCTTTTGATGTAAAGTATATGTAAATTGAGCAAAGGCTTTAAAGATTTCTTTTTTATCAGGAAAATTTTCTTGTGTAAGTGGTTCTCGTATCGTAAAATCATAATTATACTTTTGAGAGACAAAATAACTATCATACAATAATCCAAATCTAAAAAATTCTGTATATCCAATAGGTTTAGGTACAAATTCTAAAATTTCTAGGCTATTATCATAAGAACGTTTAGCTTTAGAATCTCTTAAAAAGGTATAGGCAATTTTATTGATAAGATGAGGTACTTTAAATGATTTTATAATCAATTTTTCTTTAAATACTTCATCTGATACAATTTTTAATTTATTTCTTTTATCCCAAATACTTTGATTGGATTTAGCAAAACAACGTCTAATGTCTTGAAGGAGTTTACTAAATTGTTTATCTATGACTTCATACTTCATTTTCTATCCTATATTGGGCTAAAAGTAATCCTACGATTAAAGTAAAAAGTGCCATAGAAAACTGTCTATGAAACAACACTTCAGGTATAAAGGAAAACATCAATAAAATCACATACGTATATTTTATATTTTTATACTCTTCACTACGAATAGGCAATCGAAAGATAGTATAAAAAAGAGTTAAGAATATAAGTAATCCTATAATGCCTAACTGTGTTGTAATTTGAAAAAACTGGTTATGCATATGCATAAAAATTGGATGTAAACATTTCATTTTAGGGTATTTTTCATCAATACGCTGATGAAATACTTGCATATTATCAACAATACCTACGCCTAAAATAAGATTGTCTGTGACCATATCACTTGCTACAATACATGCCCCTACTCTAGAGCCTAAAGAACTACAATACTCTTGCTGTTCCACTGCTTGTACTAAATTTTCTTTTCCTTGGGTGATACGTGTTTTAAATGTACTACTAAAGTTCAAGGCAAATAGACTAATGATAGTAGTCAAAAGTATAAAAACAACAAAAGCCTTTAACTTATTTTTAAAACTTAACAAAGCCAAAACAAATATACCCAACAAAAAGGCAACTTGTCCTGTCCGTCCAGCATTCAAAAAGAGATTACCTGTAATAGTAATAAAAAAAAGACTATACACTATTTTATACTTAGTATCTTGATGGTTAAACATACGTCCTAGTAAGATTAAGGCCGTAAATGCCAAAAAAATACTATACTCGATATGATGCATAAAAGGAGATGGGTTCTTAGAAGTCGCACCATTAAAATCCCATATTTCAAAAAAGATTCCATAAGAAATAATTTCACTAAGCAACATACCTGCGATAAAAGCCGAAAGGACTTTGGAAACATACTCTTTTTGTAGTGAGGTAAAAAGCACTACTATAGGTAAAAAATACCAATATTTTAATATATATTTATAGGCATTGAAAATATCATCACTCCATAGCAGTGCAATAACATTAAACAGTAAAAAAGCAAATAAAGACAATATCACTTTACTTTGAGATAAAAGCCTATACTTTTTTTGAAACCCTGCTTCAAATAACCATGATACGATAAGTATCATAGAAAAAAATACAATACCTGCCCGAGACAAAGGTACAAAAAAGGCATAGCATACAATTATATATTGAAGAACTTTTGTCATACTTACCCTTGTCTCTTAGCTAAAAGTCTATGATATATCTCGGTTAAATAATCTTCATCTTTACGAATAAGATAGTCATAATATAAATATTTTAAAAAGTTATCTATCAAATTTGTATCTATCTCTATACTCTCAATCGTTGTAACTATATTTTGTAATGCTAGTTGAGTGTTAGCAAAAAGTGTTATCCCCTCAATCTTATAAAAAGCATCTCCTAAGACTATTACTTTTTTATGAAAAAGTAATGATTCTACCCCTACCGTAGAATTAATAGTAATGACAGCAATACTATTTTCAATTAATTCTTGTGTACTATAGGTATTTTGAAATGCCATTTGTGTACTATTTTGTATTTTTTGATAAAGATCAGGATATTCTACACCACTAGAGGGATGCTCTTTAAAGACGATATGAATGTCACTAGGTAATTTTAGTTTGGAGATTATCTCAAAAAGCATTCTCATATTTTTAATCCAATGGGAGTGCGATATGATTTGGGTATCATAATCAACTTGAAAAGGAACAAAAATATATTTAACAGGCAAGCCTTTTTTCTCTCCTTTAAAAATATCTCTATTTTTTCCCACACGTGGCACCAATGCTGTAGGCAGAGATTTTAAAATATGATAATCACTATAAAATGCTTTATTTCTAGGTACACTATTCTCATAGTTAATCCCTTTTTCATCAAAGACCAAAGTATTTGGAAGTAATCCATTTTCAAAGAAATAGACCTTTATTCCTTTATACTTCGCTATTTCAATAACAATACGCTGACGAAATTTACCACCATTCCACAATAGCATTTTTTGATATTTACTATCAAGTATCACTTCATATCTTAAAAAATTAATGATGGCTAAGTATTTAAAATACAAAGAAACCATCATTATAGGTATCTTTAAATTTGTTTTCGCATAAAATTCTTTTACTGCAAAATCACAAGCCCCTGTCAAGTCAACTCTATTCAAATAACCAAATGCCTTAAATGAAAATTTAAAACTACTTTTTGTCGAACGTATCAAAAAGTATTCATTGCCACACTGTTCGACCAATGCCCTAAAAAAGGTTTGATGATTTTTTCTAAAAGATAAAAGAAGAATAGGCTGTTTAAGAGATACTGACGACACTATATTAAATCCCTTTCCATCTTCTATGCATCCAAAACCATTGTTTTGGATTTTGTCTGATTACTTTTTCCATTATATCAGATTGTAATTGTGTAAGTATAGCTAAGTCTTCCTCTTGATTCTCTGTTTTCAAATACTTTATAGGTGGATAAATCTTCACTGTATAGTTTAGGTAATCTTCTCTATCAATATAAGCAGGAATCAAATCCAATTTAAACTTTCGTGAGAGGAGTGAAGCCAAAGGTGTATGCGTTGCTTGATGCCCAAAAAATTCTACATCAATGGATTGGTTTTTACGAATGGCTTGGTCGGTAAGTATCCCTAAAGTTTTACCCTCTTTTATCACTCGCATAGACTCTTTTAACGCTCCTTTTTTATAAATCATCTCCACATTAAATTGCTCTCTATTTTTTTTGAGTACCTTATCCATCACAGCACTGTCTATCTTACGCCCTACCCCTACCAACCTCAAATCAAATTCAATAGCGATAGACTGAGATAGTAATTCCCAATTACCATAATGTCCTGTGATTAAAATAAAGTTTTTGCCTTCTTCTTGATACTGTTTGATAATCTCAGACCCTTCAAAAGTAATATTTTGTAAAACATCTTTCTTTGACATACTATCTCTGCGTATAATCCCAAAAACCGTATCAAGTAAATTGATAAAAGCCTCTATTCCTATCTCTTTTTGTTCCTTCTTCGTAAACACTGAACCAAAGGCTAGATGAAGATGCTTTTGTATCCTATTTCTATGTTTGGAGCTAAGATGATATGCCAACCATGCCATAGCAACGATACATTTTTGCACGATAAAAGAGGGCAACAGCTTAAGCACGAATGCAAAAAACTTATACAGTGCCAAATAAAGATAATCAAGCATTCAGTAGTGCTTTGGCAGTATCAATAATATATTTTTCGTCTATATCTACAATAGAAAAATCATTTTTATCAAGCTTATAGTGATTCACGGTAGAATGAGATTTTACTACTTTATTAATCGCTGTTTCATACACACGGTTCACAGGAGTAGGACCAAAAATCGTAATCGAGGGAATATTTAGTCCCCATGCTATATGCGTAGGACCCGTATCATTGCCTATGAGTAAATCAGATTCTCCTATAATGGCTTTAAGTCCATTTAAATTTATCTTAGGTAACACTTTTGCATAAATACTATGAGAAGCTATCCATTCTGCACGAACTTTTTCTTCATCACTGCCCCATAAAATCAAAATATTTTCTTGTAAAGCATCTGCTATCTTGGCAAATTTTTCTTTAGGATAATTACGGCTCTCCCATGTAGAACCTATCACAAAAACAACATTCTTTTTCTCCAAAGAGAGGTACTCGAAAACACTATCTTGGCTATAAAACAAAAAAGGCTTTTTTGACAAAATCATCTCTTTGCTAATCGTAACACCCAATGGCTCAGACATTACCTTGGCATTTCTATCAATCGTATTGGCATCATAGGCAATCTCTACTGTGTGCTGATAAAAGTAAGACGCCACACCCTCACGAATAGAAGACCTAGAAAATCCTGCCCTCTGCTTCCCTAGAAATTTGCTCACAAGCCCTGACTTTATCAAACCTTGTGCATCGATGACCAAATCATACTCACGATTGGCATATCGTTTCACACGCTTAAACTCGGTTAGAAATTGTATTTTATCAGACTTAATAGCTTTAAGATTTACAGGATAAATATGAGAAATATCTTTATTTCCCTCTAAAATTTTAGCAAAACCTTGTTCTACTATCCAATCTATTTCCAGATAAGGCTTTACTTGTTTGATATACTGAAGTGCTACCATCGCATGAACAATATCACCCATAGCAGAAAGCTTCACAATGGCTATTTTCATACAGACTCCCAATATTTTTATAGATGTATTTTACCAAAATAGACTAAAGGCTTCATCAAACTATATCCTCTTTCAATTTAATTAGCTATAATCACAGTAATAATACCCTCTTTTAAGGAATATAACGCATGATAGGAATTGTTGATTATAAAATGGGAAACCTAGCCTCTGTGATAAATGCCTTCAAAAGCCTAGGCGAAGAGGTCGTTTTAGAAAGCGACCCTAGCCGACTAAATACCTATGAGAAGCTCATCTTACCAGGGGTGGGTGCATTTGGTGACGCGATGGAACACCTCAAAAGCAACGGCATGGATACAGCAGTCAAAGCCTATGCCCAAACTGGCAAACCCCTCTTAGGAATATGCTTAGGAATGCAACTACTTTTTAACAGCTCCGAAGAGTTCGGCTCAACGCAAGGCTTAGGACTGATAGAAGGCAAAATTATCCCCTTTGAGCAAAGCCAATTTGATCACCCCCAAAAAGTCCCACACATGGGCTGGAACGAACTTTTTGTACAATCTGTAGGGGAAGACCCAAGTGTCTGCCCTTTATTCAAAGGACTAGATAAAGATTTTTACCTCTATTTTGTACACTCTTTCCACGCTGTATGTGATGATAAATACGCCATAGGCAAAACCCACTACGGCTACGAATTTGTATCAGCAGTCCAAAAAGACAACATCTACGGCATACAACCCCACCCAGAAAAAAGCCATGAAAATGGTTTGAAGATTATAGAGAACTTCATAAAGCTGTAGGGTGCGTAATCACGCACCACAAACCCCAAAGGACATTCAATGAACGAACACTTTATAAAAAACATAGAAATCAAAAATTTTAAATGCTTTGAAGATTTTAAAGCCGAGGGTTTTGGTCGGGTTAATCTCATTGGTGGGAAGAATAATGTGGGGAAAACAGCTTTTATGGAGGCTGTTTATATTAATGTTTACTCTTATAAATCTGAAAATAATTCATCTATGGCAATATATGATGTTGTTTTTAATCGTTATAATCAACTCATTCTTATGGAATTATTTAAAGGACAAAGTAAACAATATATTCTTCAAAATATCATTAATGAAAAGAGTATTAAATATAATAAAGCTGAGGTTCAATCTAATATTCAAAAAATAAATATAAAGTTTTTACTAACAGATTTAAAAAAGAGAGAGAGAAGAAGTTTTGTGAAATATTTTTTAGGAAATATTCCAATTAGTCATGATAAATTAAATGAAGCCTATGGACGGGTACTAGAATTAGGAATTGAAGATGAAGTTGACAATGCAATAAAATATATTGATTCTAATTTTAAAAGTTTTAGAATAATTAATTCACAACCAAAATGTAACTTTATAAATAATCAAAACTTTATTGATATAAATGAATTAGGTGATGGATTATATAAGTTTCTTTCAGTTATCTGTGCAATTTATATTTGTAGAGAGTCTTATCTTTGTATAGATGAGATAGATAATGGAATTCACTATAGTAATTTAGACAAACTTTGGGAAATAATTTTAAAAGTCTCAAAACAACAAAATGTCCAAGTCTTCGCTACAACACATTCGAAAGAGTGTATTGAGTCTTATGCTAGGGTGGCTAAGAAGCTAGAAGATGAAGATATTACATTTATAGATATGGGACGTAATAGAGATAATGAAATTAAAGCGATTACTATGAATTATAAACGTTTTCAAGAAGAGATAGAGATGGATAACGAGGTTAGAGGATGGTAGCGATTGTTGTTGAAGGAAAGCGTGATGTTACTTTCTTTAAAAATTATATTACCCATTATTTGAAAATAGAAAAAAATAGATATAAAATTATTAAAACTGATGGTAAAAGTATACTGCTTGATAGTGATTGTGAAAAATATAAAAATTTATGTGAAGATTTAGACACAAATAGAGTTAAGAAAGTTTTATTTATTATTGATTCAGATAATGCCATAGATAATCCAGATATTGGAGGTTATGAAAATAGTTGTTCTTTTATAGAAAAACTATTTTTAGATTTGTCAATTAAAGATTATGCAAATTATTTTATAGCTTGTGACCCTGAAACACAAGAGGGAAATATTGAAAACTTAGTTGTATCTACTTTGAGTAAAAAACAAGAAGAATGTATTAAATCATTTTTGGATTGTTCAGAACTTGAAAATAATGATGGGAAACGACTGTTGGGAATTTATAATTATGGATACCCTGAAAAACCTTATGATTTTCAACACCCAAATTTCAACGAACTAAAAACCAAACTAAAAAACCTATTCAAGGAACAAAAATGACAATACTACCAGCAATTGACCTAAAAGACGGAAAAGCCGTAAGACTTAGCAAAGGGCTTATGGATTCAGCGAAGATATATAGCGATGAGCCGTGGCAAGTGGCTAAGAGATTTGAGGAGTTAGGAAGCCAATGGGTGCATTTGGTGGATTTGAATGGTGCGTTTGCAGGGAAGCCTGAGAATTTAGATGAGATTAAAAAAATTCGTGAAAATTGTTCTATCAAGCTAGAACTTGGTGGGGGTATTCGTGATGAAGAGACGATTAAGATGTATCTTGATTTGGGGATTGATAGAGTTATTTTAGGCTCTATTGCTGTTAAAGACCCTCAGTTTGTGCGTGATATGGCAAAGAAGTATCCTATTGTTGTGGGTATTGATGCGATTGATGGCATGGTGGCTGTGGAGGGTTGGGGCGAAGTCTCTGATATGAAAGCCACAGATTTGGCTCGTGAATTTGCCGATGCAGGGGTAGAAGCTATAATATGCACTGATGTAGGGCGAGATGGGATGATGACGGGGGTAAATGTAGAATTTACACTTGATATTCAAAAGGCTTGTGGATTGGAGACGATTGCTAGTGGAGGGCTAAAAGATATGGGTGATATTCATGCATTGATAGATGCTAAGATTGATGGTACAATTGTGGGAAAAGCTTTTTATGAGGGAACTTTAGACTTAGAAGAAGCATTTGAGGTGAGCAATGCCAAATAACTATTTTGAACTAACGGTATCTCTTGATAATGCCTTTGTGGAAAGTATTGCTGATTATATTTTGAATATTTATGATGAGGGATTGGAGCTTGGAAAAGATAAAATTATCATTCGTAGTGAATCTGATTTAACTTTTGTTAAAGAAGCTCTTGTATCCTTATGCGAGAGTTTGGAAAATCCAATAAAAATGTCTTTTACACTCCAAGAGAAAGAAAATATTGATTGGATAAAATCCTATCAAGATTCGGTACAACCTATAGACGCAGGTAAATTTTATATTTTTCCTTCATGGTATGAACCTAAAAAGGATATGATTAATATCAAGATAGACCCTGCCCTAGCCTTTGGTTCTGGTCATCATGCCACAACTTTTTCTTGCCTAGAAGCAATTTCTAGCTATATCAAAGAAGATATGGAAGTGATTGATGTGGGCTGTGGTTCTGGTATTTTAGGCTTGGCGTGTACGAAGATTGGGGCGAAGGTAACACTTTGTGATACTGACCCTCTTTCTGTAGACAGCAGCAAAGAAAACTTTGCCCTCAATGAAGAAAAATATGAAGCACTATGGGAAGGTTCGGTCAACAAAGCAACGAAATCTTATGATGTGGTTATTGCCAATATCATTGCCGATGTACTTAAATTTATTGCCAAAGAGCTTCAATCTGCTTGTAAAAAAGATGGGTTACTGATACTTTCTGGTATTTTGGATAAAAAAGAAAATGGTGTTATAGAGTCATTTAAAGAACTCACATTAGTCAAGCGAACACTCAAAGATGAGTGGGTCACACTTGTATATAAAAAGGAAACAAATTAATGTCAAATAAAGACAACAACAATCAAGGTAACAATAATAACAATTTTTTTAATGATAATCCCCTTTTATCGTTTATTATATTTTCTGTCATTATTATTATGGTCTTCAAATCTTTTGTAGGTGATGGTGAAGGACTCAATAGTCTCAACAATGACCAAAGTACAAAAGTAAGCCAAAGTAAAAAGCTCAAATACTCAGAACTCAAAGACCAACTAAGAACAGGTTCTATCCAATCGGTGACAATTACACCGACCACACTCGAAGCCATTGCTACAGAAAATGGACGTACTATCCGTTATTATGCTGAATCTATCCCTAGACAAGATACAGAGCTTATCCCTCTTTTGGAAGAAAAAAAGATTCCTTATGATGGTGTGATGGGTCAAGGTCTTTTTAGAGAGATTTTAGGTTCACTTTTACCTATTCTTATCTTCTTTGGTATCTGGATATTCTTAGCCAAAAAAATGTCCAAAGGTATGGGTGGTGTTTTGGGTGCTGGTAAAGCAGACAAGCTGATTAACTCTGAAAAACCTGATACCAAGTTTGACGATGTTCAAGGGGTGGAAGAAGCAAAAGATGAAGTCAAAGAAATTGTAGATTTTCTAAAATTTCCCGAACGATATATTGAATTAGGGGCTAAAATCCCCAAAGGTCTACTCCTAGTAGGACCTCCAGGGACGGGTAAAACACTTCTTGCCAAAGCCGTTGCAGGGGAAGCTTCTGTGCCTTTCTTCTCTGTGAGTGGTTCTGGATTTATTGAAATGTTTGTAGGTGTGGGGGCTTCAAGAGTGCGTGATTTATTTGCACAAGCCAAAAAAGAAGCTCCTTCTATTATCTTTATTGATGAGATTGATGCCATTGGTAAATCTCGTGCTAGTGGAGCAAACATGGGTGGAAATGACGAGAGAGAACAAACCTTAAACCAACTCCTAGCAGAAATGGACGGCTTTGGAACAGACACACCAGTCATCGTCTTGGCCGCGACAAATAGACCTGAAATTCTGGATGCTGCGTTATTACGAGCAGGACGATTTGATAGACAAGTGCTTGTGGATAAACCTGATTATGATGGAAGATTAGCGATTTTGAAAGTACACTCAAAAGGCGTAAAACTCTCCGAAAAAGTAGATTTGAGAATTGTTGCCAAACAATCAGCAGGACTCGCAGGGGCAGACCTCGCAAACATCATCAACGAAGCTGCCCTACTCGCTGGTCGTGCCAACAAAAAGGTCATAGACCAATCTGATTTACTTGAAGCCATTGAGCGTTCATTTGTAGGTCTAGAAAAGAAAAATCGTAAAATATCTGAATTTGAAAAACGCATCGTAGCCTTTCATGAAAGTGGTCACGCCCTTATGGCAGAACTTACTAAAGGTGCTACACGCGTCACCAAAGTATCTATTATCCCTAGAGGTTTGGGTGCATTAGGTTATACCCTACACCTCCCCGATGATGAAGAACGCTTCTTGAAGCAAAAGCATGAGCTTATGGCAGAAGTAGATGTTCTTCTTGGTGGACGAGCAGCCGAAGAAATCTTTATCGGAGAAGTTAGTACAGGAGCAGGAAATGACCTAGACCGTGCCACAGCTATTTTAAAAGATATGATTTCTGTTTATGGGATGACCGATGTCGCAGGACTCATGGTACTCTCGCGTTCCACAAACTCATTCTTAGGAGGAGGAGCAGTGAGTACCGACTACAGCGAAAAGATGGCAGAAGCTATGGACGACTTCATCCGAAATACCCTCAATGAGCGTTACAATCATGTCAAAGAAACCCTTAATGAATATGACCAAGCCATCAGAAATATGACAGCAGTTTTATTGGATGTCGAAGTAATAGAAGGGAAAAAAGTCCGTTCAGTCATAGAAGAATTTGAAAAAGAAAACAACATGACAAGCCGTTTGGCTCATGGAGATAAGATTGCCAAAGCAGAAGCACTAGCAAAACACTATACAGAGAATCCAGACGAAGTGTAGAGTATCAAGAGCGTTGTTTGGTTAATACCTATCCAACTCATACTTATGAAAATAACTAGCACTTTGATAATAGTCAATGGTTTTTTCTAAATCTGTAGCGATAGGTGTTATCTCTTCATAGGTATTAAAATGTAATCCTAACTCTTTTACTTGATAGGCTTTGGCTGTGCCATTGGGCAATAACATGGTGAGCCTATCATTTTGATACAGTCCTAATTTTTGATACGTACCTATTAATGCTCTTGGTTTGAAACTATCACTTAAAATATTATCTCCATAAAACTTACTTTGATAGTCCCAATTAAGCAACGCTAAAAGTGTAGGGGCTAAGTCTATTTGTGAAGATACTTTTGTGATTGTTTGTGCTTTAACAATCTTTGGGGCATAGATAAAAAATGGAATTTTGTAACGATATAGAGGCAAGTCATTTTTACCTGCACTGCCTCCATTGTGGTCTGCTACGAAGATAAAGAGCGTAGTGTCAAACCATGGTTTTTTAGATGCTTTCTCTAAGAACTGATGGACTGCATAATCTGTATATTTGACCCCACCCCAACGATTTGTATGGCTAGGAATATCAATTTTCCCATCAGGATAGGTAAAAGGTCTATGGTTAGAGGTTGTCATCACAAAAGAAAAAAATGGCTTCTTATCACGATAAGAGTGGTCTGCTTCTTGAATACTTTTATCAAAAAGGTCTTCATCACAGACTCCCCAAACATTTGAAAATGTGATTTCATTGCTTTTAAAACTCTCTCTGTCAACTACTTTAAAACCATTATTTCCGAAATAAGCATTCATATTATCAAAATATCCATGTCCTGCATAGATAAATTTATTGTCATAGCCTTTGTCTTTAAAAATCCATCCCAAGCCAAACATAGTATGATTGTCTGGTCTTTTGACAATACTTCTTCCTCCTGTAGGAGGCAAAGACATCGTGACAGCTTCCATACCTCTTACTGTACGCGTACCTGTGGCAAAAAATTCAGAGAAAAAGAGTGATTTTTTACTTAGTGCATCAATATGTGGGGTAAGGTTTTTAGAATCACCGTAAAGTCCCATATACGAAGCACTCAAACTCTCTATCATGACCAACATAACATTGTGATACTTCTCTTCGCCTTCATTGCTAATCATACGTAAGGTATTGTTTAAATCCTTGGAGATAAAGTGACTATTTTTTGTTTGAACCAAAGTACGATAAGACTTTAATACTTCTGTATTGTCTTTGGTTATATAAAATTCATAATAATCTAATTCATTATTTCTAAACGCTGAGAAGAGTGAATAAAAACCATTTTTAGACAACTCTTGATTGTATCTATTGTCAGAGATTTTTGTAATGAGTGTTTGTTTATCAAGAATATTGAAAAATAGTATGGGTATAGCCAATAAAAGTATCGTGACAAGAGTTCTATCTTTATAGTGACTAGTATCATGAAAAAATGATGTGAAATGTATACTTTTACGATAGATGAGTCCAAAAATAATACCCGTAATCATAAAGACTACAGCCAATAAAATAGGGATAGGATAAGATTCTCTAATATTTTGAATCACCTCATGGGTATAGACTAAATAATCTACAGCAATAAAGTTAAATCTTTTACCAAATTCTTCCCAAAAGAACCATTCACTAATACCATTAAACACAATGCCATAAATCACAGTGAAAAAGATTACAAGTGCAATCATTTTATGTATTTTACTATTAAATATCTGTTTTGGCATCAAAAATAAATAGATAATAAAAGGAATGATAGCATAAGAATACGCCACTAAATCATAAAATAGTCCCAAAACAAAGATTTGTATCAATGCAAAAAAATGACTATCAATAAGTGTCCATGAATCTACCAATAAAATGCTTCTTGTGATAAAACTCACAGATACAAAAATAACCAAAAAATAACGCAAAAATAAATATCTATTCAACTCTACTCCATCATATTACCTATATTTAAAATTTTATTATAATATAATAATTGTTAGTTACCGATAAAATATATTTTCTCTTGTAATTTATCTTTATTTATAGTATACTTTTAAAAATACCATAGGAGAATATGATGAAAAATATCATACACATAGACAATATTTCAATACGAATAGTTTCTCTCCTCCTGCTCTGTCTCTAAACCTCCTTTTATACTTTTCAACTATGCACTTTACTAACTACTAATAACAAAAGGCTCTATTATGAACAAAAAAAATACTATATTAATATTTGATACCACATTGAGAGATGGAGAACAAAGCCCTGGGGCTTCTATGAATACCGAAGAAAAAATTCAAATTGCTTCACAATTGGAGCGTTTGGGTGTGGATATTATTGAAGCTGGATTTGCAGCAGCCTCCCCTGGAGATTTTGATGCCATTGATAAAATTGCACAACGTGTGACTGCGTCTAAGGTTTGCTCTTTGGCTCGTGCTATTGATAGCGATATTAAAGCAGCTGGAGAGGCTATTGCTAAGGCACAAATGAAGCGTATTCATACTTTTATTGCCACCTCTTCTATACACATGGAATATAAATTAAAAATGACTCCTGATGAAGTCATTAAAAGGGCTGTAAGGGCTGTGGAATATGCACGAACTTTTGTAGATGATGTGGAGTTTAGCTGTGAAGATGCAGGGCGAAGCGATATGGGATTTATGAAAGAAATATCTGATGCCGTCATTGAAGCAGGAGCATCGACCATTAATTTACCTGATACCGTGGGTTTTAGATTGCCTTTTGAAATTGGTGCAATGGTCAAAGAGATGAGTAACTATGTGGGGAATCGTGCGATTATTTCTGTGCATAACCACAATGATTTGGGCTTAGGTGTTGCCAATTCATTAGAAGCTGTTATCAATGGGGCTAGACAAATCGAATGTACAATTAATGGATTGGGAGAGAGAGCAGGAAATGCTGCATTGGAAGAAATAGTCATGGCATTAAAAACACGTTCAGATATTTTTAAGGACTATAAGACCAATATTAATACCAAAGAGATTTATCCATCAAGTAGATTAATTGCCAATATTACAGGCATAGAACCCCAACCCAATAAAGCAATTGTCGGTAAAAATGCCTTTGCCCATGAATCAGGTATTCATCAAGATGGTATGTTAAAAAACAAATCTACTTATGAGATTATCTCTCCTTCTGATATTGGTTTGGATATGGAAGATACTTTGGTCTTGGGAAAACATTCAGGTCGTGCAGCATTTAAAGACAAGTTGGCAAAATTGGGTTTTGTCTTAGAAGATGAAGCATTAAAAAGCTCCTTTGAGCGTTTCAAAATCATGGCAGACAGGAAAAAAGATATTTATGATGATGATTTAAGAGCGTTAGTCACCAATGAAATGACCAAAGCCCCTAAGATTTATGAATTAATCTCTTTGCAATTGATGGACTTTTCCGAAGGTACACCAAGTTCTGTAGTCAAAATAAAAAAAGATAATACAGAGATTATCGAAGCAGGAATAGGAGAAGGCACAATAGATGCTATCTTTAAAACGATTGATAGAATTACCAATCAAGAAGGTAAATTATTGGATTATAAAGTCCAATCGGTAAGCAAAGGCAAAGATGCTTTAGCCTCTGTTACCGTAAAAGTAAGCTTTAACAACGAACCTGCCATTATTGGACATGGATTAAATATTGATACGATGTTAGCATCAGCTAGAGCCTACATTGGTGCATTAAACTCTTATTTGAGTATGCAAGGTAAGATGAAATCTCATCATGTAGATTCTTCAAAGACGGTCTAAGGAAATACCTTAGACCCTACATATATTTCTTAAGTACTTCAGGAATGTCTATAGAGCCATCTTCATTTTGATAGTTTTCCATAATTGCTACAATCGTTCGCCCTACAGCCAAAGATGATCCATTAAGGGTATGCACAAATTTATTCTTTTTACCCTCTTTAAAACGAATCTTGGCTCGTCTAGCTTGAAAGTCTCTGGTATTAGAGATAGAAGAGATTTCACGGTACTGGTTTTGACCTGGTAGCCATACTTCTAAATCTATAGTCGTAGCAGCAGAGAAACCTAAGTCTCCTCCACATAATTCTACCACTCTATGAGGTAAACCCAAGGCGGTGAGTATATCGGAGGCGTTGTTTACCATCATTTCAAATACTTCTGCACTTTTATCAGGATGGGCAATGGCTACCATTTCTACTTTATTGAATTGATGTTGTCTGATAATACCTCTTGTATCACGCCCTGCTGAACCTGCTTCTTTTCTAAAACATGGTGTGTAACCTGTCATCAGTAGAGGCAGTTCTTTTTCTGTGAGTATTTCATCATAATAGAGGTTGGTTAGTGGTACTTCTGCTGTAGGAATAAGATATAAATCTTCATCAGCTATTTTAAATAAATCATCTTCAAATTTAGGCAATTGTCCAGTCCCTTGAAGCATCGTAGCATTGTTCAAAAAAGGCACAGAATATTCTTCAAACCCTTTAGCACGGTTGCTATCTAAAAAGAAATTAATCAAGGCTCGTTCTAGTCTTGATGCTTCACCTTTGAGTACAGAAAATCTTGATTTTGCTAGTTTTACCCCCCGTTCAAAGTCTATCCATCCATTTATCTCAGAGAGTTCCCAATGCTCTTTGGGTGTAAATGTAAATGATTTAGGTTCGAGTACTTTTCGTAGTTCCACATTGTCTTCTTCATCCATACCATCAGGGACGGTCTCATCTGGGAAATTAGGCATAGCTAATGCCACAGCATACAATGCTTCTTCTGCTTTTCGTGCTTGGTCTTGTAGAGGTATCATCGCTTCTTTATTGGCATTGACCTTTGTCTTGAGTTCAGAAATATCTTTACCCTCTTTCATATATTGACCAAAAAGTTTAGACATACTATTTTGTTCGGCTTTAGAAGCTTCTAATGTTGCATTACAGTCTTTAAGTGTAGTAAAAAGTTGTTGAAGATTTTGAAGTGTAGCAGTTTCTACACCTTTTTTTTGAAGCTTAGTAGAAGCTTCTTCAAAATTATTTTGGAGATATTTTAAGTCTATCATGAGGATTACCTATTCTATTTAAATTTAGATAAGATTATAGTAAAGTTTTGAGTAAGTATAGATTAATACAACTCTGTAGTACCCTACAGATTTGTATTATATCAAGAAAAATAAATTATTATATTATGGAGTGACTACTGCGTCTTCTAATTCTAATCTAATTCCACTAGCTGTACCTGTTCTAATATTGGATGTAGTATGGGCACCAATAAATATGGTTGCACCTCTGAGTGAAGGGTCATAATAAATATCAAAATAAAACAAACCACCTACGGAATCAACATCAGGATTGTCTACTGTATCATCTTTAGGATACTCAATATGTGCAGAAGCTCTACGACCTAACTCTGTAACTGTTTCATTCCCTACTACATAACTTAATTCTTCAGTCGTTTCAAGATTAAAGGCACCTTCTACTAGTGCTAAGATATTACTCACAGCCCCAATTTCCCAATTTCCTAAATAAGTCACATCTAATGTTTTACTTGTTGGTAAAATAATAAGATTATCCGTGGCTATGACATCTGTTTTAGAAAAATCTACTCTATCATCGGTAAAAGTAATAGGACTAGTTGTTTGGATAGTTCCTCTTCCTTCATGAAATTCTTTGACATTAACTATTAAGGACATATCAAATGTTAAACCTGTCACGGGTTCTGAATTTCCATCCACTGAATGGATATAACAGTGTGCTACATATATATCCTTCGCTTGTTCATTTTCAAAACATGCGATAGAATGTGCTATTCCAGTTTGGGATGCAGGTACAGACCCAGCATTTTTTTTGTTATCTGTACCACAGCCTACGATTAAAGATAAAATTCCCAAGGTAAGTAGCATACGATAAATAATAGTTTTTTTCATATTGTTTTCCTTTTAATAAATGTAGTTTACACCTACGGTAACACTACTTACACTGTTGAGTACTTCTACTTGACCTAGTGAATATCTATAGCTCAAATCAATATCCAAAGATTCACCACTGCTAATCACTACTCCTGCTTGTCCACCATAAACCAATCCAGATTCATCAACAAATGTACTTTCATAATTGGCATATCCTATACTTGCACCAATATAAGGTCGTATAGTTGCACTAGGGTCAGAAAGAAAGAAATAATCTACCATTGCTTGACCTCTTTCTAAGTTTTGATCATCAGCGTCATCATTGTTATCATAATAATTAAATGCTAGAGTCGCTCTCCACTCATCATTTTGAGCACCGATACGTATCCCATATTCAATACCAGAACCTTCATAGAAAGAGGAATCTTCATCAGGTAAGAGATTAAACTTTTTCCCATCTAGGACTGCATACCCAGCCTCTAATCCAATAAAGCTTTTTGTTTCACTGTCATAATTACTTGCATAGAGTGAAGTGCCAACTATTGTTGTTAATAGTGCCATTTTTAGTGTTTTTATCATTTTTAGTCCTTCTTAATCTAATATAAAATTATACATAGCGTATGTATATCTTCAAAAGAATAGCATGATTTTATATTTTTTAAGATTAAATATTTAAAAATATTAGATATTCTGTTAAAAAAATTAGAAATATAGCATTATCATATTTATATCACTTAAATGAATCTTAATAAGTACCTAAACTAAATTAAACAATACTATCTATACCCATTAAAATCAATCTGATAATATGTACCATAGCCATCAAGAACCTTCTGAATGTATTGCATCATATTTTTCCAACTTAAATAAGCAGA
>JAMOTK010000051.1 GCA_027062365.1 Sulfurovum sp. | reverse complement strand
CTTAGTGGTGGGGCTAGAGGGAGGGTCATACCCAGCTCCATTCCGAACCTGGAAGTCAAGCCTCCCATCGCCGATAATACTGCAGGCTACGTCTGTGGAAATGTAGGTCGCTGCCACTTTGAGTTATAACTATCTTTCTTATTCCCCTCATTCTTTTTCAAATTAACTATTTTACTTATAAGTTAATTATTTTTTTTATCTTAACTATGCTATAATTTTGTATTATTTAAAATATCAAAGGAATATAGTATGAAAACGATGAAAATATTACTTTTTATAGCTTTAGTATTTGGCTTATCTGCTTGTTGTTTGAAGACAATTGAAATTGAACCTCAGATGACAAATTTGGATTTGAAAACGCTAACGGTAGATTCAGTGTATGCTAAAATAAAATTTGAACTTAAAGAGTGTTGTCCTACAAAATCCCAAAAAGAAACAGTTAAATTTTTGGAGGCACAAACACGTCATCTGTATGTGATGCTTCTTAATAATCAAATTACACTTGCACAATACAATACCAAAATAGATGCTGCTACACGAGCTATAGAAAATGTAGTACTCTACTGTAATAAAAATGATGAGAAAAAAACAAAGCTACACCTAGAGTCTAATACTACGAAGATAAAATCTAAACGTCTTAATGTAATGGCTTCTGATGAAGCGTGGAAAATGTTAGATAGTGTGGCACAAGGCTTATAAGTATCTATACTTTTATAAGGGAGAGTTATACTATACTAAATCTCTCCTAAAACAGTATAATTTATAACTATACTAAGAAAAGAATAAGAAATATTTAGATATAATCCCCCTCCTTATCATTGTATAAGTGACACAACTGCGTGAAGAATTTTTATATAAGTTACACTGTTTATATAAAAATTGGATTAATTCGGATTCATTAATCCACGCAACAAATTAGGTGTAAAATAATCGCAGGAGTAACCAATGAAGGTTAGACCATCAGTTAAGAAAATGTGTGATGATTGTAAAATCATTAAACGCAAAGGTATCGTACGCGTGATTTGTAAAAATCCAAAACATAAACAAAGACAAGGATAAACATGGCTCGTATTGCAGGGGTTGATTTACCACAAAAAAAGAGAATGGAGTATGCACTTACTTACATTTTTGGAATCGGATTAAAAACTTCAAGAGATATTCTTGATAGAACAGGTATTGATTATAATATTAGAGTACATGCACTTACAGATGCTCAAGCAGCATTGATTCGTAATGATATTCAAGAAAATATTATGGTTGAGGGAGATCTTAGAAAAAAAGTAACTTTGGATATCAAAGCACTTATGGATTTAGGTTCTTACAGAGGTCTTAGACACAGAAGAGGTTTACCTTGTCGTGGACAAAAAACAAAGACAAATGCACGTACTCGTAAGGGTAAACGTAAAACTGTCGGCGCGGCATAAGGAGTATATGAATGGCTAAGAAAAAAGCAAAAAAAAGTATAGCGAAAGCAGTTGTGTACGTAGCAGCTACTTTCAATAATACTGTAATTACAATCACAGATGAAATGGGTAACGTTATTGCATGGAGTTCAGCAGGGTCTTTAGGTTTTAAAGGTTCTAAAAAGTCAACTCCTTTTGCAGCGACTGAAGCAGTAGCTGATGCAATGCAAAAAGCTATGGATAATGGCGTTAAAGAGGTAGGCATCAAAGTTCAAGGTCCTGGTTCTGGTAGAGATACAGCTGTTAAAGCAATTGGTGCAACTGAAGGAATTAGAGTAACATCTTTAAAAGATATTACACCACTTCCACATAATGGTTGTAGACCACCTAAGAAGAGAAGGGTATAAGTATGGCAAGATATAGAGGTCCAGTTGAAAGACTAGAAAGAAGACTTGGCGTTGATTTAGGATTAAAAGGTGAGCGTAGACTCGCTGGTAAATCTGCATTAGAGAAAAGACCGTATGCTCCAGGGCAACATGGTCAAAGAAGAACAAAGATTTCAGAGTATGGTCTTCAACTTCAAGAAAAACAAAAAGCTAAATTTATGTATGGTGTTTCTGAAAAACAATTTAGAGCCTTATACAAAGAAGCAAACTCAAAAGATGGGAATACAGGTTCTATCCTTATTCAACTTTTAGAGCAAAGACTTGACAATGTTGTCTATAGAATGGGTTTTGCAACGACTAGAGCATCTGCAAGACAATTTACAAACCATGGACATGTACTTGTTGATGGCAAGAGAGTAGATATTCCTTCTTTTAGAGTAAAAGCTGGTCAAAAAATTGAGATTAGAGAAAAGTCTAAAGCCAATGTACAAATTCTAAGAGCTGTAGAGCTTACAAACCAAACTGGTATGGTTGAATGGGTAGATATGGACAAAGAAAAACTTTTTGGTCTATTTACTAGAATTCCAGAAAGATCAGAAATAAGTATACCTGTTGAAGAGCGTCTAATCGTCGAGCTTTACTCTAAATAATACACCAAGTAAAGGCTACTAATGAGAAAAATTAAAGTTGCACCATTTATGCCAACAGAGGTTGAAGTCAATGAAGTAAGCGCTAACCGTGCTGAAATCATTGCTTATCCTTTCGAGAGCGGTTATGCAGTTACGCTCGCACACCCATTGAGAAGACTTATTTTAGGTTCTTCTATTGGATATGCACCGATTTCTATTAAGATTGAAGGTGCAGCCCACGAGTTTGACAACATCAGAGGTATGCATGAAGATGTTGCTGTATTTATTATTAATCTTAAAAATATTCGTTTTAAAATTAAAGACGAAAGTAAAAGAGTTGAATTAAAATATAGCTTCTCTGGTCATAAAGATGTTACTGCACAAGATCTTAATAATGATGAGATTGAGGTTGTGAATGGTGATTTACCACTTGCAACATTGAATGAAGATGCAGAACTTAACTTTACTATTGTTATCTCTAAAGGTATTGGATACGTACCAAGTGAAGACCTTAGAGATGATGTTGAGGCTGATAGTATTGCATTGGATGCTTTCTTTACACCAGTAAGAAAAGCAAACTATAAGATTGAACCTGTACTTGTAGAAGATAATCCTAACTTTGAAAAGATTATCTTTGATATTGAAACAGATGGTCAAATAGGTCCAGTAGAAGCATTTACAAACGCATTGGAAGTGATGAATAAACAACTTTCTGTTTTTAATACGGTACTTGATTTAGATATCTCAGTTGCCCCTGTAAAAAGAAGCAGTGATGATAGTGAGCTTAAACCTTTTCTCGTCACAGTAGATACTCTTGGACTTAGTGCAAGATCATTTAACTCACTAGATAGAGCAGGAATGAAATTTTTAGGTGAATTGGTACTGATGAGTGAAAATGAGATTAAAAATATCAAAAATCTTGGTAAAAAATCTTTAGATGAAATCAATGACTGTCTTACAGAGCATGGATTTGGTTCAGACTATGACCTCGCAGATGTTACAAGAGTCAATCTTGTTAAGAAAATAGAGCAACTTAAAGTTTAGTTGCTAAAGATATTAAAGGACAATTATGAGACATAAGCATGGTTATCGTAAGTTAAATAGAACAAGTTCTCATAGAGCAGCATTGCTTAAAAACCTTTCTATTGCATTGACAAAAGAGGGTAAAATAGAGACTACATTGCCAAAAGCAAAAGAGTTAAGATCATACTTTGAAAAGCTTATTACTAAAGCTAGTTCAGGTGATTTTAATGCTCATCGTGCTATTTTTGCAATGTTGCAACATAAAGAATGTACAAATACTATCGTAAATGAAATTGCACCAAAGTATGCAGACAGAAACGGTGGATATACGCGTATTATCAAAACACGTATGAGAAAAGGTGATGCAGCACCTATGGCAATTATAGAACTCGTATAATTGTACTGTTACTTCTGTATTTAGGGCGTAAGCCTTAAATACAACTTCTCTAAGCACTATGCCTTAGGTTCAGCCAAAAATGACAACGTAAGTGTATCTATATTATCAATAAACTTTTTATGTACTGCGAGTTTAATACTATGAAAAAGACACAACTCTCCTTTGTAGTTAATCCCTAAAATATAGGTGTAATCACCAAAAGAGTATCTTTTTAATCCTTTTGCTTCAGGTAATTCTGATGGGTTGTCAATTTGAAAACAAATTTCATTGGGAAAGTTTCCTTCAATATCTTCTTCTTTTTTTAAGTGTACTTTACCTATATCTGAAGTGACCTGTACTGATAACTTATTGTCTAATTCATGGGTTCTTATCTTGTATGAACCAAAACTAATTTGCATTTAAAATCCTTTGTATGAATGTCTCTTTTATTATATCGTAAAATTATTCTCTTTATAAAGCAATAGCATTGACAAAGAGACACTTTTAGTGTATAACTCAAAAGAGATACACAAATATATATTAACTTTACAATGATTTTGTTATAATATTAGTAATCAGTGTCTATGTTTCGCATAGGTATATTTAAGGAGATAGAGTGATTCCATTTACAGATGAAGAGTTAGAGCCAGCCGTGATAAGTGTGATAGAAAAAGTGAGACCATCCATTAAGCTAGATGGAGGAGACATAACACTTATATCAATACAAAATGGTAGAGTTTATGTACAACTACAAGGAGCTTGTGTTGGTTGTGGTAGCTCTGGTACGACGATAAAATTTGGGGTAGAGAGACAGATACAAACACTTATCCATCCAGAGATTACAGTGGTTAATGTACCACATGGATTTGAAGATAAATTAGACCAATTGGGTTAATATGAATAAAATAAATCAAAATTTATTACTTGAAAGGGCTGAAAACTCTTTTTTAAAGGGTGAATATAACAATGCACTCAGACGCTATGGGTTGATACTTAAAGATTATCCTACATTAGATGAGGCCAAAATTGGTGTTTATCTAAGTGACTTGGGTATAGAAAGTGAAGAAGAAGCACAAGCACTGTTTGATTATTATCAATTAATTAAAAATGAAAAAGAGGATGCTGTAGATATTATTGATGGACTTATTGAAAATATAGATACATCTAAGCAAGAGATACAAAAATTATTGCTTGACCCTATGGAGGAGCAGGTAGAGTATGGTAATGGAATACGTTACAGTGATTTTCTACTTTTAGTCGAGGATAGAGGCTCTTTTAAAAAAACGTTTGAAGATATTATGTTTTCTACCAAAGTGATTATTAGTAATAAAGATGAATTTATTGATTTTGTAACACACCTATCTGAAGAGGGATTTGATGAGATGGCTTTAGGATATTTGGATGCTTCTAGCCAACTTTTTGGTAACGATCAAGAGGTTCTTGCCTTATATCATATCGTCAATGGACAGTTAAAGTGAAGATAGCCTATATACAAGAGGGATATAAATATATCTCTGATGATACGAGTACTCTTGATGGGGAAACACTTTTTTTGAAAACAGCTCAAAATAGTGTTTATTATGACAAACTTACAAACACACCACCCTATATTACCCCTAAAATACTTATCGATAGATGGGATTTATCAGCGTTGAAAGTAGTAGGGGTTACAGGTACCAATGGAAAGACTACAGTGACAGCAGGTATCTACTCTTTATTGTTAGATTTAGAAGAAAAACCTGCTTTGCAAGGTACGCGAGGATTGTTTGCACAAGAAAAGCGAATACAAAAGAAGAGTATGACCACCCCCTCTATCTTGGAGACACTGCATAATATGCAACAAATAAGAGCATTGGGATGCGAATACTTTATCATGGAAGTTAGCTCTCATGCCATAGAGCAAAACCGTATAGAAGGGCTTAGTTTTGCACTCAAAGTCCATACTAATGTCACTTCTGACCACCTTGACTATCATGGTACTATCGAAGAGTATAGACGTGTAAAAAGTCTTTTCTTTGCTGATGATACCCCTAAACTACTCAATAAAGATGATATTAAAAATATTACCTATAATCCTATTGGTGCGCAAAGTTATGGCGTAGATGAACCTGCTACTTTTAAAGTTCAAGCATTTTCTTTGCTTCATGGTATTACAGCAGGGATTAAGCACTTACAAGAGGAAGAAACCTTTCACTCTCCTATGGTAGGATTATTTAATCTTTTTAATCTTATGGCATCTATTGGGTCTGTACAGATGCTTACAGGTAGACCTTTGTCTGAGATATGTGAAGTTGTAGAGTATTTTGCAGGGGTTTCAGGGCGTATGGAGGTTGTTAGCCGTGACCCTTTGGTGATTGTAGATTTCGCCCATACCGAAGATGGTATGCATGTGGTATTAGAATCTATGAAAGATAGAGATATCTCTGTGGTATTTGGTGCAGGAGGTAACCGAGATAAAGACAAACGTCCTCTCATGGGTGCAGTCGCTGGACGCTATGCCAATAAAATTTATGTTACTTCGGACAATCCTCGTGATGAAGTTGCTGAATATATACTAGAAGATATACTCTTAGGATTACATGGTAAAGATGCTGTAACTGCCACCCCTGATAGACGATTGGCTATCAAAATGGCATTAGATGCCTTAGAAGAAAATGAAGTATTACTTATCTTAGGTAAGGGCGATGAAGACTCTCAAGAGATAAAAGGTATAAAATATCCTTTTGATGATAGAGAAGTGGTACGAGAACTTTTAGGGAGGTAGTTAAAGAGAAGGAAAACTCCTTCTCTTTATATTAAAAGGCTTCTATTTAAAAGGCTTCCATGTTACTGTAGTTCATATAATCTACGATTTGGTAGCGACCGTTTCTATATTCTGATAAGGTTAATGTCATATAATAGCTACCTGCACTAGGGGTAAGAAAGCTTACCGTCCTTGATATATTTGGAAAATAAGTATTACCAAGTAGTGAACCTAATTCAGTTTGGGCTACCACAAATCCATTGATATTTTTGCCATCATAGGGTGCTGGTGTTGCCCATAACATGAGTTTGAGTGTACCACTAGTTCCCCCATCTCGGTTGTTATGGATAGTATTGGAAACAAGAGTAACAGCTCCTCCACTTCTTTGGTAAGATGTCTGTCCCGAAAATCCTAACTCTTTTGCATACGCAGAGATAAATAACAGTGGAATGGCACACAGTATAAGTATTTTTTTGAACATGGTATCTCCTTTTTTAGTACGTTTTTTAGTATGTTTAAATTTTTATTATTCTATTTTTGTATCTTAGAATACTTTGTACCTTTGATATTGAGGTTATACATTAACCCTTTTTGACTAAAGGCAAAGACGATAATCGGTTTTTCAAAACTTAATGAACTCACATCAACACCTTTTCCCCATTTAGCAACCGCTACTGAACCATCTATAGAACTCTCTAATCCATTACTGTTTTTAAAGGCATTGAGTACTTGTGTATTGGTAAAGATGACCACATACGTTGTTTTTTGAGCACCTAATTGTAGTCCAATAGATACAGATGCCATACTATAATACGCATCGGCTATAGCAGGATCATTGTCTACTAAGATACCTTCACCATATTCTCCACCTGCTACAAATCCTGCTTTGGTTACACTAGGAAAAACCAAATACCCTTTGGATGCTTCTAAAAACTTAGAACCACCTGCTATCTCTTTGTTGAACACTTCAAGTGCTTCTTTTATTTGTACATCAAGTACTGCTTTTGATGCCCCAAATGACATAGTTGCCACAACTAGTAGTAAAGCGATTATCTTTTTCATATTTTATATCCTGTATGATTTATTTTGTATATTATAACCATAGTATCTATGATATAAAGTTAATTTATACTTTTTTAATTATGAGATTTACTAGTTTGCTATGTAAAGAGGTATCTAGTAATATAGTCTCTACTCTTTGTTGCCATAGTGTAGTAAAGTGTTTTTGTTCTTCTTCTGAGGCAATACCTTTGAGACTTTTTCCCATGAGTGGTTTCATCATGCTATCTACAGCTACTATAGAAGGGTCATAGTCTAAAGTCACGCTTTGTTGGGTATCCTTTCGTATAAGTGTGACAGACCCTTGCATGGGAACATCATAAGAGAGTAGGGATGCTCTACTAAACTGCCCTTGTATGCCTTTAAATCCACCTTTAGCACTAGCCCCAACGATAAAAGAGATAACATTGGCAACAACACCTGTAACGCCTTCTGTTTCTGAATGATTCATTTGGACAGTAATCGAGCCTCTTTGAGGGAGGGTATCGGGATAAAGTGCTTTTAGACCTTGCTGAGCCATGAGGTATGCTCCTGCTACCGTAGGACAAGAGTGTCCAGCCAATTTGACACAGTCGAGATAAGAAATCTCTAATATACCCTCTTCAAATGCACCCAAAAAGGCACTAAGTGGGTCTTGTAATGTGATAGGGGGTACTTGAGTATAAAAGTCAGGATAGTTCATATATGTCCTTAGTATATAGAAAGATAGGGCATTATAATTAAAGTAGTATAAGAAAAGATTGATATATGTCAACTATTATTAAGATAATCGGAGTAAAATACTCTTAATTGAATTTTTAAGGATTATTTATGATACCAAGTATACCACAACCAGCATTTTATATTTTCAAATGTCAACAGTCTGCACCTCCAGGGATGCCTAAGCCTTCTTGTGTCAAAGCAGATAACCCAGAATCACAGCAACTTTTTCAGCATTTAGCACAATCTTTGATGCAAAAAGGTATTATTGGTACAGTAACACCTATACAAACAGGATGTCTTAACCGTTGTCAGCAAGGTCCTGTGATGCTTGTAGAACCAGGGCATACAATGTATGTAGGATTGACCAAAGAGAAGATAGATAGAATTATTACTGAACATATTATCGGTGGAAATGTAGTTTCTGAATTTGTGATTGATGATGCAATGTGGGGTGCACCTATAGAACCAGCATCTATTGCTCGTTAGAAGTTTTAATATTCACACAATTTTGGTATAATCCTAATAATTTTAAATATAGATAGGAACAATTATGAATATTACCATGCTTTATTCTAAATTACATAGAGCTACTGTAACGGATGCTAATCTCAATTATGTAGGCTCTATTACGATAGATCAAGACCTTATGGATGCCGTTAATATGCGTGTAGGACAAAAAATTGACATTGTAAATGTAAACAATGGTGAACGATTTTCTACCTATATTATCTCAGGAGAAAGAGGAAAAGGCGATATCTGTCTCAATGGAGCTGCTGCTAGGAAGGTACATAAAGGTGATAAAATTATCATTATAGCCTATGCTAGTATGAGTGAAAAAGAGGCAGATACTTATAAACCAAAGATTGTTATCTTAGAAGATGATAATAGCATTGCCCAATCTTTTGAAGGACTAGAATAATGTTTGATGGATTTGATATGAACAAAATGTCCCAAATGATGGGAGAGATGCAAGAGAAAGCCAAAGAGATACAAGAACAAGCCAAAAATGTACAATTTACTGCCAAATCAGGAGGAGGACTTGTAGAAGTTACTACTAATGGGATGGGTGAAGTTGTAGATTTAAATATAGATGAGAGTATCATGGATGATAGAGCATATTTACAAATACTACTTATATCTGCTATGAATGAAGCCAATAAAATGGTAGAAGACAATAAAAAATCCCAAGCTATGGGCGTAATGGGTGGAATGAACCCTTTTGGAAAAAATATCTAAAGGGTGTAGCATCATTTAATCGTCACAAAAGGAAATAAAATGAACCCTATGACAGAAGCGATAGAAAATGACTCTATTGCCAAAATAAAATCACTCATCAAAGAGGGTGTAGATATACGTAAACCTATCCTTATAGGGGAAGAGTATGACTTAGAAGACTATGATGAAATCTCCCCCTTTTTTTATGCTATTAGAAAATATGCTTCACTAGATATGATAAAACTTTTTATAGAGAATGGTATAGCATTAGACGAAAGAGACGCTGATGGAATCTCTGCTCTTGATATGGCAATAAAGTTTAAACGTAAAGAGATTATACAATTTTGTATCGATGAAGGGTTTGATCTAAATGTGAGTAAACGTAAAAGTGGTATCACACCTGTGATGTTGGCTGCATGTTTTTCAGACTTAGAGATGATGGCACAGCTTTTAGACAATGGTGGCGATGTTAATGTAGCAGACAGAGCAGGTATGTCTCCTAAAGATTATGCCAAAAAACTAGGTCAAAAGAAAATGATAGACTTTCTTCATGAGCGAGGTGCTAAGTTTAATATCTATCCTGAAGCGTAAGTCTTTGTAATCATTTTGTAATTAATTTTTTCTATAATTCCGTCATATTTAAAACAAGGAAATAGAATGAAAAAAATCATATTATCAGTCGTTGCTATGAGTACATTAGTCTTAGCAGGTGGAGATATACCTGTAGTAAACCCAGAAGTAGAAACTAGCAATGGGTTTTTTGATAGATTTCATGCTAAAGGTGATTTAAGATTACGATATGAGAGTATTGAAAGAGATGACAAAGATAATACGTATAGAAATAGATACCGTTTAAGACTAGGTGCAAAGATAGACCTTATAGATACGCTTCAATTTGAAGTGGGTATGCGAAGTGGTTTTGCAAATCCAACTTCAGGAAATCAAACATTTCTTACAGACCAGTCACTAGGTGACTATTTCTTTCAGTCACTTAGATTTAATATCTTGGGACTATCTTATACCTCTGATAACGCTACTTACAAAGTAGGTAGACAACCCTATATGATGTACCGACCTATCAAATCACAACTTGTCTGGGATAACGATGTCTCAATGAATGGGGTAAACTATCACTATAAAGATGACACAAAAAGTATTACTTTAGGTATCAACCAACCTACTTTAGAAGAATCATCTGTAGCACAAGATGATGTCACTCTTTTTATCGCACAATATGTACACAAAACCAAATTAAATGCTGCAAAACTTAATCTAGGTACTGGTATCTATTATTATGATGGACTCAAAGGCAATACCACACTTTTTGGAAGTAGTAAAGGCAATACTGTAGTTGATGGGTACTATGCCAATGATTATCATATTGTAGAAGGGTTTGCTGAATTACAACTGCAAGATATATTTGGTAAAACATTGAAATTAGCCACTGGTATAGTCTATAACTTTGGAGCAGATGAAAATAATTTTGGCTATGATGTGGCAGTGCAATTGGGTAAAGCTAAAGAAGTAGGAGATTGGCAAGTAAAATACTCTTATACAGACCTTCAAGAAGATGCCACTTTAGGTGCATATTCAGATTCAGATAATTTTGGTGGTGGTACAGCTGCTAGTGGTCATGCGATTAGAGCAAAATATAAAGTAGGCAAAAATTTCTATGTAGCTGGTAACTTTTTCTTCAATGAATTGTATGAAAGCAAAAGCAAAATAGAGGGTATGAAGCCAAACTATGAGCGTGTACAACTAGATGCTATTATAAAGTTCTAGTGTATCGCTACATCTTATAACCCTTCTTTTGTATTCTTTCTTAATCTTGTAACAAAAATGTAATACTTTTTTCCTATACTTGTACTTATTAAAAAAAGAGGAAGAACAATGAATAATACATTTAAAATGCTACTCGGAGCAGGGTTTGCCGTTGCTGTTGGATTTTATGCAAATAGCATTATCGGTCAAGCTACACATGGTGGATTTTTGGTACTAGCTGCCATCTTTGGTGCGTATATGGCGATGAATATTGGAGCCAATGATGTAGCAAACAATGTAGGACCAGCCGTAGGCTCTGGAGCATTAACGATTGGTGGGGCGATTGTTATCGCTTCTATCTTTGAAGCATCTGGTGCATTGATAGCAGGTGGTGATGTTGTAGGTACTATCAAAAAGGGGATTATCGACCCTGCTGCCTTTGGTGGAGACCCTATGACCTTTGTTTATGCAATGTCCTCAGCACTACTAGCAGCTGCATTGTGGCTCAATCTTGCTACTTGGCTTAAAGCACCAGTCTCTACGACGCACTCTATCGTGGGTGGTGTTTTAGGTGGTGGTATAGCAGCAGGTGGGTTTTCTATCATTTCTTGGGGAACGATGGGTAAAATCGCTGCTTCATGGGTCATCTCTCCTGTCCTTGGAGGTGTTATCGCAGCGATATTTCTCTATATTATTAAATCTCAAATTATGTACAAAGAAGACAAACTTTCAGCAGCTAAAAAGATAGTGCCTATCTTGGTAGCTGTTATGGCGGCCGCTTTTATTACCTATTTAACGCTTAAAGGACTCAAAAAAGTTTGGCCTGTAATCGTAGAGACTCTAAGCTTTTTACCACAAACAAAGAAGCCTTCATTGTTCATCGCCTTGATACTTGGTATGCTTGGTGCTATGATAACCTATATTATCGTCAAGCCTAAAATAGCCAAACGTATCTTAGGTTTGGATGATTCAAGAGCTTCTATTAATCTTCTTTTTACTATCCCTCTTATCTTTGCCGCTGCACTGCTCTCTTTTGCTCACGGTGCCAATGATGTTGCAAATGCCGTAGGTCCACTAGCGGCAGTGAATGATGCATTAGTGCATCTATCTATCTCCAAAAAAGCAGCGATACCTCTATGGGTGATGATTGTAGGAGGCTTAGGTATTTCTCTTGGATTGGCACTCTTTGGCCCTAGACTTATCAAAACGGTAGGTACAGAGATTACTGAACTCGACCAGATGAGAGCCTTTTCTATCATGATGGCAGCTTCTATTACTGTAGTCATCGCTTCTCAGCTTGGGTTGCCTGTTTCCTCTACACATATCGCCGTGGGTGCTATCTTTGGGGTAGGATTTTTACGTGAGTGGTTAGACTCCAAGGAGTTAGGACCTAAACAAGCAAAACTTCAAATAGAAATAAAGAAACAAGAGTCACTCAAACTAGAACTCTCCGAACATAAAACAACCGATGACTACAAAAAACAAGTAGAACTTCTCTCTTCACTTAAAATACAAAAGAAAAAAGTAAAAATTCTCAAAAAAACATTACGTGAAACGTATGTAAAAAGAGGCATGGTCAAAAAGATAGTAGCAGCATGGGTTATTACCGTACCAGCAGCAGCAATACTCTCGGTGATTATCTTTTATGTGATTAAAGGTTTTGCTGTGTAGAGTAAATTTCTTATAAATAGTGTAAAAGAGATGAGTTTAACGCTAGTAAGCCTATCTCTAATTAATCTTCTAGTATAATTTAGAATATTAAATTAAAAAGGTTTCTACTATGAAAAATACTTTCCATTTTACCAAATTTGCTGTCCTTGCTTTTGCTCTTGGCTTTGTTTCTCCTTATATATCTATAACAGATAGTTCTTCTTTGGGATTATCAGGGGTGAATGTGTCTTTATTGAATATGGCTGAAGCACGAGATGATAATCGTAATAAAAATAAGAACAAAAATAAAAACAAGAATAGCAATAAAAATGTAAATGTGAATAGTAATAAAAACACAAATACAAATGTGAATGTAAACAGAAATAAAAATACCAATAGAAATGTGAATGTGAATGTAAACAATAATAAACATCGTGGTCCAAGACCTTTGGCTATCTTGGCTGGAATGGCTATCGGTACAGCTGTGGTGGCCTCTGCTATGTCTCCTAGTTGTACCATTGTGATGGTCAATGGGCTAAGTTATAAAAAATGTGATGGTACATATTTTCAACAAAGTGGTACTAACTATATCGTTGTAAAATCTCCTTATTAATAGGAGGAGAACCTGATGAAAAATATACTTATAGTATTACTTTTTGTGGGTAGTTTTGGGGAAGCTGAGGTACTTCATCCTACCGTAGTGGCTACTATCCCTCATGTTACTTTATCTGTTAGCAAACCTATACAGCGTCCAAATACTTCTTTGCCTATAAGTAAACCTATACAGCGTCCTACTAAAGTCATTGTACAAGAGAATTATTATAATACTGAATATGTTTCTGATTGTACTGCGTATATCAATACAATTTCCCAAAAAGATGCTGAGATAATAGCACTCAAGGCAGAGATTCATGCACTTAAAGATAAAGAGCAAAAAAAACTACAAAAAGAATTATCAGACTCTTATGAAAAGGCTGTAGATAAATTCGATACTCAAAAGAGTAGTGTGAAGACAACCAATAGTATTATTATTTCTAATAAGCCATAAATATTATTTGTATTCTAAGCTAGTAAGATAGAAGTTTTTAGTAAAATCTGAACACTATTTTATGCTTGAAGGATACACATGTTACTTTTTAAAACCATCTCTTTTACTTTTACTATTTTTGTTGGGGCAGTACTTTTTTCTGCTTGTGACACTAAAACAGAACACCCTCCTATCAAACAAGAAATCAAACCTATTGCTGTGAATGTACATACTTTGAAAAAAGAAGCCTATCCTATCTGGGTTGCATTTTCTGGTAAAACACAGGCTGTGGATGAAGTGATGGTCAAGTCTCGTGTATTAGGAGAATTAGAAAAACAGCTTTTTAAAGCAGGGGATACGGTCAAAAAAGGACAAGTACTATTTACGATAGACAAAAGAGAATATGAGGCTATATGGGAACAAAAAAATGCTATCTTGCAAAAGGATAAAGCTAGTTTGGCTTTGGCTATAGCCAATGTCAAACGCTATGCTCCTTTGGTGGCTGAGTCTTTAGCTCCTAAAGAAAAATTAGATGAATTAGAAGCAACACAAAAGCAACTCGAAGCAACGATTAAATCTGATAAAGCATCACTCAAAACAGCTACGCTAAACCTAGACTATTGTGATGTGAGAGCAAGTATTGATGGGCAGATAGGTAAAGCGTTGATACTTGTAGGTAATATTGTGACAGAAGGAGTACAATTGGCTCAAATTGTCCAAACGGACTTTCTTTATGTCAATCTAAATCCTAGTGCTAGTGAAGTCTCCTTAATCAAAAAATATAAATCTAAACCCAATCCCAAAGTAAAAGTACAGCTTAAAAGTACAAAAAATCTCAAAGTGTCCTTAGAGGGTGAGATAGACTTTATAGACAATGTGAGTAATGCCTCTACTGGAACGGTAGTGATGAGAGCAAAGATAGATAATCATGAAAAACTTCTTTTTCCTGGAAGTTTTGTAGAACTACAACTCTTTGTGAGTGATGAGATACCTGTTTTAGCACTAGACCCTGACCAACTCTTGCAAAATCAACAAGGACAGTATGTTTTAGTGGTCAATACCCAAAATGAGATAGTGACACAACAAGTGACGACAAGTTATAGTAACAATGATCTTGTGATTATCGCAGGAGGGATAAAAGAGGGAGATAAAATCATCGTAGGAAGTATCAAAGCTTTACGTAATGGTATAAAAGTAGTACCTACAGAGGTAAATAACCCTATCTCTGAGGTAAAATAATTTATGTTTTCTCTCTTTTTTATACGTCGTCCCATTGTTGCTAAAGTTATCTCTATCTTTATTATCTTAGTTGGTTTGTTGGCATTAGAGACTCTACCTGTCGCACAATTTCCTCAAATTGTACCCCCTAGTGTACAAGTAAGTACCAATTATACAGGAGGTAGTGCTACGATTGTAGCACAAACCGTGACTTCTCCTTTGGAAGAACAACTCAATGGTGTAGAGGGGATGATATATATGGATTCTACCTCTTCTTCTGATGGTTCATCCACGATTAAAATCTTTTTTGAACAGGGCTATAATCTGGAAATGGCAGCTGTTGATGTACAAAATAGAGTCTCTTTAGCCATACCTATTTTACCTGATGTAGTCAAGCAAAAAGGAGTGAGTACTAAAAAAGTTTCTTCTTCTATGGTACAAATTTTGACAATAGCTTCTTCTAATCCTAGCCATGATTCGCTTTTTTTGTCAAACTTTGCTTCTTTAAATATCATGGAAGAGTTGAAGCGTATTGAGGGTGTAGGGGATGTGCGAAACATGGGAGAGCGTAAGTATGCCATGCGTATTTGGCTCAACCCTGATAAACTTTCTGCTTTGGATTTGACAATTACAGAAGTAAATCAAGCGATAAAAGAACAAAATGTACAAATAGCCTTAGGGACTATCGGAGATACGGGACTGGCTTCTCAAAACAAGTTTCAATATACATTGGTCTCTAAAACACGTTTGAATTCAGCCAAAGAGTTTGAAGAGATAGTGATACGAGAAAATGAAGATGGCTCTAAAGTACGTATCAAAGATGTAGCACGGGTTGAACTAGGTGCAGAAAGTTATATTTGGTCAGCCTCACTTAACAATCAAGATGCAGCCCTTTTGGGTATCTATCAGTTACCCAATGCCAATGCTTTAGATGTAGCCCAAAAAATACAAGCAAAGCTAGACGAATTACAAGTACGTTTTCCTAAAGAGATTAGCGTAGCACCTACTTATGATACGACCAAATTTGTATCAGTGTCTATCAGAGAGGTTATTATCACTTTGGTACAAGCACTTATTTTGGTACTGTTGGTAGTGTATATGTTTTTACAGTCTTTTAGAGCGACAATTATCCCTGCTGTAGCGATACCTGTATCACTTATCGGTACATTTGCTATCTTGATGATGGTTGGGTTTTCTATCAATACATTGACTCTTTTTGGGCTTATTTTGGCTATTGGTATCGTGGTGGATGATGCAATACTGGTGGTAGAAAATGTAGAAGCCAATCTGGATAAAAATCCAAACCTCACACTCAAAGAAGCCACAAGTGACGCTATGAAAGAGATATTTACACCTATTATCTCTACGACATTGGTTCTTTTGGCTGTGTTTGTCCCTGTAACCTTTATCCCTGGAATTTCTGGGGCATTGTATCAGCAGTTTGCTATGACTATAGCTTTTGCTGTACTTATCTCTTCTGTGATGGCATTGAGTCTTTCTCCTGCTTTGGCAGGAACGATTTTACGACGTAAAAGCAAGGAAAAAAATATTTTTTTCCTAAAATTTAATCAAGCTTTAGAAGCCTTTAAACGAGGCTATGAATCTTTACTACGAAAGCTTATACGTTTTTGGTATCTTATGCTGATAGGGTATCTACTTTTACTTGTAGGTACTTATTTTGTCTTTAAAGTATTGCCTACAGGATTTTTACCTGAAGAAGACCAAGGTACTTTGATTACTTCCATTTCCCTAGAAGCAGGAACAATCTTGCAAACAACAGAAAAAACCACGCACGATGTGATAGAAATCATCAAAAATACAGAGGGTGTTAAAGATGTCTTAGGGGTCAATGGATTTAACCTTATCACAGGGGCTATGGACTCTTCTACTGCTACGGCATTTTTGGTCTTAGATGATTGGGATGAGAGACTGACCACTAATCTATCTATCAAAAATATCATCACGAAGATAGAGGAAGAGACTAAGAAGAATATCCCCTCAGCAGGGGTGCGTATCTTTAGTCCTCCTTCTATTCCTGGTTTGTCTGCTATTGGAGGCTTTGAGTTTAAATTACAAAACCTTAATGCCATGCCACTTCAAGAATTTGAAAAAGAAGCAAGAATCTTTTTGCAAAAGCTTAATGCTGATAAGCGTATCATGAAAGCCTATACGATGTTTAATGCAAATTACCCTCAACTTTATGTAGATATTGACAGAGATAAAGTCTCTTCGTTAGGTGTCTCTATCAGTGATGTATTTTCTGTGTTACAGACCTATTTGGGTTCATATTATGTCAATGATTTCAATAAATTTGGTAAGACCTATCGCGTTTTTGTACAAGCAGAAGAGCATTTTAGAAGTAACAAAAATGACATCTCTGGCTTTTTTGTCAAAAATGATAAAGGTGAAATGATACCTCTAAGTACCATTGCTAAGATAGAAAATACTTCAGGGGCGAATACGATTACCCATTTTAATGCTTATGAGAGTATTGCTATCAATGGGGTACACAATATCAAAGAAGGGTATAGTTCAGCCGATGCTATTGTAGCGATAGAAGAACTAGCAAAAACAGAGTTACCTCCCTCCATTGGCTATGCATATTCGGGGATGACGTTACAAGAAAAAGAAGCAGGGTCTGCGGCGATATATATCTTTATATTCTCTTTGGTTATGGTCTTTCTTTTTCTTTCTGCACAGTATGAAAGTTGGCTCACTCCGATGATTATTATGCTTCCTATCCCTGTGGTAATGTTTGGTGCATTGGGTGCCAATATGTCATCAGGGCTTCTTAATGATACCTATACGCAGATAGGACTAGTGTTACTCATTGGGATGTCTACTAAAAATGCCATACTCATCGTGGAGTTTGCAAAAGAACTCAAAGAAGCAGGAGAGAGTATTGTAGAATCAGCCGTTAAGGCTTCGGTCTTACGTCTACGTGCTATTTTGATGACTGTGTTTTCTTTCTTATTGGGTATCTTGCCTTTGGTTCTAGCCACAGGTGCTGGTGCTGCATCGAGACAGTCTTTGGGTACAGCCGTTTTTGGTGGTATGCTCGTCTCGACACTCTTGACATTTTTACTTACACCTGTACTTTTTGTGGTACTAGAACGTCTCAAAGCACGATTTACAAAGGAAGAACAATGAAAATAAAATATATACTCTTAGGGGTACTACTCTGTGTGCAACTTGATGCCAAAGTAGAGACACTAAAGATAGATGACATCGTGGAAATGTCTCTTAAGCATAGCCCAGATATAGAGATACAAAGATTAGACTTCAAGGGGGCTAAAGAGCGTACTAAGTTTGCTAAGGGTGGCTATCTTCCTCGTGTGGACATGAGTCTAGCCACAGGGCAACAGTATTCCAAACTGAAAAACCAAAGTAGTACCAATATGGATGTTCTTAGAGGAGGGTTAGGGGCTTCTGTGCTTTTATATGACTTTGGTAAGACAGCAGGAAAAGTACAAAGCTCACGACAAGAGTCTTTGGCTCTTGAAGCACAGATGCAACAAAGTATTTCTGATAAAATTTTTCTTTTGAAACAGATTTATTATGATATTTTGAAGACAAAGAGCATTATCAATGTGCAAAAGAAAAATGTAAAATTACAAAAACAACAGCTTTACCGAGCTGAAAAATACCTCGCCTCTGGTATCAAAACGATTATTGATGTCTCTGATTCTAAAGTAAGAGTGGAACAAGCCAAACTAGAGCTTAAAAATGCCAAATATTCCTTAGAACTCAAACGAGCAACCTTAGAAGAAGAGATAGGATTTGTACCTTATAAAGGCAAATATGTTCTTTATAGTCAAACATTGCCAGATACAGGACTGAGTGTATCCCTACCTGCTATGAAAACAAGTTTATCGAAGCTAGAGCAGTATGCCTATAAACATCGTTATTTACTCAGTGCATCAAGACACTATGTGCATCGTGCCAAATCCAAAGTCAAAGGGGCTAGGGGCGAGTATTATCCTACCCTTTCTCTAAGTGGTAATTATGAGGCACAAGAGGTAGATAATACACTCTTAGCACTTACCCCTGAGCATCAAGGAGAGATTACTATTAACATGAGTTGGAATATATTTTCTGGTTATCAAAGTGATGCCACGATGGAAGAAGCCAAACTAGGGGTACTTAAAGCCAGTTCCCAAGTACAAGACATACGATTGGCTGTCAAAAGAGAAGTTTTAGAGTCTCATATTTTATTACGTCAAAGCAAGGACAATGTATTTTTGAGTGAAAGTATCTCTCATGTAAGTTACCAAAAATTTGAACAAGCAGAGAAACGTTATGCCAATGAACTCTCTGATTATATAGAGCTACAAGATGCCCAACAAGGCTATATCTCTTCTCTTTCTGATTTGGTGAATGCCTATTATGACTACTTTATTGCGATGGCAAAACTTGACCATGCGATAGGAAAATAAATAGGTAACCATTCAGCATCACTCCAAAAAACCTCTAATTAGAGTATATTTATGTACTTTTTAGCTTAAACAATAAGCTTTTTCTATATTAATAGTGACTTTTTATTTAAAATAGATATTAGTTTAAGAAAAAATTGTTGTATGCTGAATGGTTACATAAATAGATACTATAAAAATAATTTGATGTATGGATATAAAAGGAGGTTTTGGTTGAATACGTTTAACTACGATGTAGTTGGTGACCCCAAGGAGACTCGAACTCCTATGACATGGATGAAAACCATGGATCCTAACCGTTAGACGATGGGGCCACACTGTAACACATATAAGCTTTAAATGGTGACCCCAAGGAGACTCGAACTCCTATGACATGGATGAAAACCATGGATCCTAACCGTTAGACGATGGGGCCATTTACAACTTATGGACGGAATTATATAGATTCGCTACTTAGAAAGCTCTTAAATAGTGTATAATTTCTCAAAAAAAATAAAAGTTACAAATGTGTACTAAAAAATATGGAGAAAAAATAAGATGAAAAAAATATATATAGGATGTCTCGTACTTATGATGGCACTGTTTTCTGCTTGTGTAGAACAATCATATACCAAGCAAGAGAGTGTGTTTGTTGTATTTAAAACAAACACATTTAAATATGCTGACTTGGGATTTATCTATGAGGGCAAAACATCTATTAAATTAGAAATGTATAGCAACGCACAAGCATTGAATACTTTAATGATAAATAAGGATAATATTTGTCTCTCGTTACTAGAATGTATGGATAAAGAGCATTTCAATCAAGAGGTGTTAAGTACCTATTATCCCAAAGATATACTGCGTCATATTTTATTAGGTAAAGCTATCTTTGCAGGACAGAATCGTAGCAATATTCGTAACGGCTTTACTCAAAGACTCAGCAAAGCCAATCAATATGCGATAAACTATAAGGTTTTAAATAATCAAATTATATTCCATGATACAATCAATCATATATCAATCAACATAAAGAGGTTAAAATAATGTCAAAATTTGTAGGGGCACATGTAAGTGCAAGTGGGGGTGTGGATAACGCACCACTCAATGCTATGGCAATAGGGGCAAAAGCCTTTGCTTTGTTTACCAAAAATCAAAGACAATGGGCAGCCAAACCTTTGGAGACGAAGACCATTGATGCCTTTCATAAAAATTTAGAAGCTTCAGGTATCTTAGCGAAGCATATCCTCCCTCATGACTCCTATTTGATTAATTTAGGACACCCCGAAGTAGAAAAATTAGAAAAATCCAGAGATGCCTTTGTTGATGAGATAGAGCGTTGTCGTATCTTAGGTTTAGACAGACTCAATTTTCACCCTGGGTCACATCTGGTCAAAATCCCTAAAAAAGACCCACTTTATCATGAGAAGCTGATGAAGGCAGAATTTGAATGTCTTGATGTCATCGCTGAGTCACTCAACAGAGCCATAGAATTGACCCAAGACTCTCAGGTGAAACTTGTTATCGAAAACACAGCAGGACAAGGCTCAAATTTGGGATATAAATTTGAACACTTAGGGCATATCATCGATAAGGTAGAAGACAAAAGTAGGGTAGGTATCTGTTTGGACACCTGCCATACTTTTACAGGGGGGTATGATTTGCGTACGAGAGAATCGTATGATGAGACGATGGATGCGTTCGCTCGTATCGTAGGATTTGAATATCTTATGGGAATGCATATCAATGACTCTAAGCCACCACTAGGTTCAAGAGTTGATAGACACCACTCTTTGGGTCAAGGGGAGATAGGTTGGGATGCATTTAAATTTATTATGAATGATACACGGATGGATGATATTCCTTTGGTATTAGAAACGATAGATGATAGTATCTGGGCAGAAGAGATAAAAGCCTTGTATGATTTGGTAGAAGGCTAACGAGCTATGCCTCAAACAACGGCTATTTTTAATGCAAAGCTTATCTTAGAGGATGAGGTAGTAGAAGATAAAATACTTCTTTATAGTGATAAGATTATAGATATACTAGATGACCTCATTTTGTCTGATAGTGATGATATAGAACTTATCGATGCAAAAGGACAGTATGTGAGTGCAGGGTTTATTGACTTACATATCCATGGTTCAGGTGGGGTAGATGTGATGGATGCTACCCCTGAAGCACTAGATACACTTTGTGCTATCTTGCCTCAAACAGGTACGACCTCCTTTTTGGCAACGACTATGACGATGTCTCCTTCTGCCATAGACAAGGCATTACACAATATCCAAACCCATGCCTATCATGTAGAAGGGGCAGAGATATTAGGTGTACATCTTGAAGGTCCTTTTATCAATACTAATAAACATGGTGCGCAAGACAAAGCCTATATTCAAACTGCCAATATGAATCTTATTGAGCCTTATATAGATACAATAAAGATGATAACCTTAGCCCCTGAAATCTCAAAAAATGAAGCCTTCATCAAGGAGATACATAAAAAATATCCTCATATCATTTTAAGTATTGGACACTCTGATGCCACTTATGAGCAGAGTTTAGAGAGTTTTAAATGGGGTATCTCTCATGCAACACATCTTTTTAATGCCATGAACCCTTATCACCATAGAAGCCCAGGTATCGTGGGTGCTGTTTTTGATAGTGATGTCACTTGTGACGTGATAGCAGACTTGATACATACCCACCCCTCTACTTTGGAATTGATACAAAAGATTAAAAAAGATAAACTTATCCTTATTACTGATGCGATGAGGGGAGGGTGTATGCTCTGTGGTAGTTATGATTTGGGTGGACGAAAGGTTGAAGTTTTTGAGGGTAAGGCTACATTAGAAGATGGTACATTAGCAGGGTCTGTCCTCCAAATGAACGAAGCCTTAGCCAATATGCAAAAATATACTTCTATGCCTTTTGTTGAGATACTCAACAGCGTTACCAAAGCACCTGCCCAAAAACTAGGAATCAAAAAAGGACAATTAAAAGCAGGATATGATGCTGATATTGTTATCTTTGATAAAGACTTTAAAATAGATACTACGATTGTTGCAGGAAAATCAAAATATAAGAGTTTTAATTATTGATGGAGTATTTATTTGATTAAGTCATTTTTAATCTCTAATCTCTTATAATACTTGATTAACAAATAACTCTGACAATTTTGTGACAAAATTGTGATATATACAATCAAACGGACAATTAAATAAACAAGGGAAATAGAATGAAAAGATTAAGTTTAGTACTCTCTACTGTAGTAGTGATAATGGTATTATCAGGCTGTGGTAGCGATAATAAATATAGTGGTAACTATGGTGGAGTAAGTGGTGCAAATGCTTCTGGGACGACAACTAGTAACAGTATTTATACCAATGGAGAAGAAGACCAAGAGTTAAAGGATACGCTCTTGATAGACCTTTTAGGTAATCCTGAATCAACACCTACCGATAGCGATACGACAGAAACTATAACCCCTCCGACTAGTACAACGGATACTACTGATACATTTAAAACAAAAAATGCAGGATACATAGCCGATACAAATAGCCTTCCTGTATGTTTTAATACAGAGGAGACTATCTTAGAGTATAGTGGTACACCAAGATTTACATGTGAGTGGTATTGTGGTATTTATGATGGGGATGGACCAATCCATGTAAAACTTACTTTTCTTAAAGAAAATAGTATTTGGACATTGACAGATGAAGATCTTTCCACTGCCTCTTCACAGTGTCATAACTAATCATTCATTTAGTAGTACCTAGTAAATGTTTGGATTTTTAAAACGTAAAATACGAGATGTTCATGCACCTGTAGATGGGCAAATTGTCTCTCTTGACTCGGTAGACGATGAAGTGTTTTCTCAAAAGATGGTAGGCGATGGTGTGGCTATCATCCCTATCTCTTCACTTTTTACTTCTCCTATCGATGGGACAGTAAGTAAAATATTCCCTAGCAATCATGCCTATAGTATCAAAAGTGACAAAGACTTAGAAGTGATGGTACATATAGGATTAGAAACTGTTGCTTTAGAGGGTAAAGGATTTACACGTATCGCCCAAGAAGGAGATAGTGTAAAAGTAGGAGATGTTATCATCGAAGCTGATTTAGCCTATATCAAAGCACATGCTAAAGATACAATCACTCCTATTATTATATTAGAATCAAGTGATGTCAAAGAGATAGACAAAAATTTTAGTATTGTCAAAAAAGGCGATAAAATTATGGAGGTAAGCTAATGCCATTGATGGATAATATATATTATTATGTCGCGTATGGATTGATTTTGGTTATATTTGTGGTAGTATTAAAAATGCCTAAAAAGAATAAAAATAAGCAAGAAAAAAATAATCAAGAAAATAAAAACAAATAAGAAGAAAAATAATTTTCTTCTATCTCATCACGTCCCTGATAGACTCAGCTATACGTTCTGCTTTTGTCCCTAACACAATCTGAATAGAAAGAATATCAGTACGTATTACACCTTTTGCCCCCAATGCTATAAATGCTTTATCATCTAAGCTCCCACTGTCTTTGACACTCATGCGTAGTCTTGTGATACAGGCATCGGTATTGACGATATTTTCTTTGCCTCCGAGGGCTTCTATAAAGGCTAGAGCTTCATCATTTTGATTTTGGGCTTTATGCTCTTCTTGTTCTTCTTCAAATATCTTTAATTTAAAAATCTTAATGGTATAAAAAGAGATAAAAAAGTAAAGCAATGCAAAGACTAGCCCCAAAGGAAGTATCAGTAGAGGATTGGTCGCTAGTTTATAGTTAATCACATAATCGATAAACCCTGCTGAAAATCCAAATCCTGCGTGTATATCTAACATCTGTGCCACAGCTAAAGTCAAACCAGTGAGTAAAGCATGTACCACAAACAATACAGGTGCTACAAATAAAAATAAAAACTCCAAAGGCTCTGTAATCCCTGTCAAAAAAGAGGTAAATGCAACCCCTGCCAAGATAGCCCCTACACGTTTGCGTGAGCCTTTTGGTGTACTAAGATAGATAGCATAAGACATAGCAGGTAGCCCAAACATCATCACCACATAAAAGCCAGACATATAGACCCCTGCACTTTTATCCCCAGCAAAAAAACGATGTAAATCCCCATTGGCAACGACTTCTACCCCATCTTTGAGATGTGTATACTCTCCTAACTGAAACCAAAATACAGAATTTAGTATATGGTGTAGTCCTAGAGGAATGAGCAGACGATTGAGTGTACCATAGATAAATGTACCTATCTCATCAAGACCTATAATCATATTGGAAAAGGCATCAATCCCTGCTTGAGCATACTGCCAAAAATACCCTGCCAATACACCCACCACGATAGCCGATATAGCCGTGATGATAGGCACAAAACGTTTGCCCCCAAAAAAGCCCAAAAACTCTGGAAGTTGTATATTATAAAAACGGTTATAAAGTGTCCCTGCTAAAACCCCGATGATAATACCCACAAAGACACCCATATTGACATCTTTGTCTATACTAAGATACACCGCCTTAGCGATAAGTACCCCAATAGCCCCTGCCAAGGCAGCTGCCCCATCATTGTTTTTGGCAAGACCATACGCAATACCTATCCCAAAAAGCAAGTCCAAATGAGAAAAGATAGCTTCCCCAGCAGACTTCATCACCAAAGCCACCTGCCCATCAAAAATATCCCCAAATCCCAAACGCAACAACAACGCAGCCACAGGCAACACAGCAATAGGTGTCATCAACGCTTTCCCAATTTTTTGTAACAGATTAAACATCTTTTTATCCCTATTTAGAGCTACAATATAGGGTTTATTAGATTATTATTATCCCTTGATACCTAAAGTACTCTTTTATTTTTATAAGATTGTAACATAAAAGCAACAAAACTTACGATATAATCAATCTATGAAAAAAGATATAACTACCAAAGACACCATCAAAACCATCACCCAAGATATAGCCAAATATATTTTAGAACTTGAAGTGACTGATATTGAATTTGTAGATAAAGAGTTGCAACGCATAGAAAAAAGAGAAGCTGACATCGTAGCACTTTGTAAAGTAAACGGCACAAAAGCCATTCTCCACCTAGAAATTCAAAATGATAACGACAAAACTATGCACCACCGAATGCTAAGATACTACACAGACATCAAACAAAAATTGGTTCCTTCTAAAAAACTGTGGGTAATCCAAAATCAGCTATAATCAAAATATAAAATTCACTAAAAGAGAAGAGATGACAAAAGAATTATTCCAAATGGCATTAAATGTAACAGAACCATGGTTTGTAAGTGACTTGAAGTTTGATGTAGAGTCCAAAAGATTAGATGTCTATTTGGACTTTAAAAAAGGAAGTGTCTTTGATTTTTTTGATGAGGAAGAAGAGCAAGAACTTGTGGGATTAAAAGCTTATGATACAAGTGATAAAACATGGAAACATTTAAACTTCTTTGAACATGAGTGTTATTTAAACGCTAGAGTAGGTCATTTTCATACAATATAAATCCCTTTATGTAACTAATCTACCCAAAAAATCATGATTATTCCCACAACTTTTAAAAATACCCGACATATTGAGGCTTTTGTTCTTAGGCTTATGCTTGTTTAGGTGAAGTTGTATGCAATTAATGACAAAACTCCTAAGAATAGCCAAACCAAAAGGATTAACTGATATTTTACAATCATCCTCTTTTGTTAATCTGTCTTTATAGTAATGGTAGGTTTCACAACACCAATGGTCTTTGATTCCCTCTTTAAAGGTAACCATTCAGCATCAAACAAAAACAGGTAGATAAACTTCATTTTTCAATACATTACCCAACTCCTCAAGCACCGAACGATTGTTCTTTTTCATGGTATAGATGAATCCTCTAATTCTGTTAAACATTTCAGCACCTTTAAAACTAGCAAAGCAACCAGATATTTTTTCTTTGACTTTTAACATTCTAAGGTCTCTTTCTGCTAGATTATTGGTAAATAGCACGAG